>JAQUOB010000097.1 GCA_028717325.1 Candidatus Margulisiibacteriota bacterium | reverse complement strand
TTGCTCTCCCTGATCCGGTCCGAAATATCGGCGATCTCTTTGGTGATCGTCTGCGGGGTGATGTGATTTTTCTCGTTGAATTCGACCTGCATTTTCCGGCGCCGGTTAGTTTCTCTGATGGCGTATTTCATCGACTCGGTCTCTTTTTCGGCGTAGAGAATGACCAGCCCGTTGATGTTGCGCGAGGCCCGGCCGATCGTTTGGATCAGCGAGGTTTCGCCGCGCAGGAATCCCTCCTTATCCGCGTCAAGGATCGCCACCAAGGATACTTCCGGCAGGTCGAGGCCTTCCCGCAACAAATTGATGCCGACCAGGACGTCAAACTCGCCCAGCCGCAGGCCTCTCAAGATCTCGATCCGGTCCAGAGTTTCTACGTCGGAATGAAGATAGCGGACCTTGATCCCTGCTTCATTAATGTATTCTGACAGGTCTTCGGCCATCCGCTTGGTCAAGGTAGTAACCAGCACCCTTTCTTTTTTCTCGACCCGCAGTTTTATTTCCGCCAGCAGATTTTCGACCTGCCCTTGCGCGCTCCTCACCTCGACCGCCGGGTCGATCAAGCCGGTCGGCCGGATGATCTGTTCAACAACCTTGGCCGCGTGTTTTTTTTCATAAAGTCCCGGCGTGGCGGAAACGAAAGTCGCCTGTTTGATCCGCTTTTCGATCTCCTCGAACTTGAGCGGCCGGTTATCGAGCGCGGACGGCAGGCGGAAACCGTAGTTGATCAAACTCTCTTTTCTCGCCCGGTCGCCCTCATACATGCCGCGCATCTGCGGCAGCGTGATGTGCGACTCATCGATAAAAATAATAAAGTCGTCGGGAAAATAATCAATCAGGGTCGACGGCGGCTCACCCGGCCGGCGCCCGTCAAAGTGGCGGGAATAATTTTCGATGCCGGAGCAGTAGCCCATCTCCCTGATCATCTCGATATCATAATTGGTGCGCTGTTCCAGGCGCTGGGCCTCCACCAGCTTGTTCTGTTGCCTCAGTTCGTCCAGACGTACGACCAGCTCTTTGTTGATCGACTCGATCGCCGCTTCGATGCTGTCCTCGAAGGTCAGATAGTGCGTCCCCGGAAAGATCGCCGCGCGATCCAGTTCCCGCAGTTTCTTGCCGGCCACCGGCTCAAGCTCGGTCAGGCGTTTCAGCTTGTCCCCTTCCAGTTCGATGCGCAGGAGATTTTTTTCATAGGCCGGCAGGATCTCGATGATATCGCCGCGCACCCGGAAACGGCCCCGCTTCAGCTCAAAATCATTCCTCTCATATTTGACCGATACCAGCTGTTTGATCAGTTCATCACGCTCATAATTGGCTCCCGCCGCCAGATTAATAACGGCTTTCATATAATCTTTGGGCGTGCCCAGGCCGTAAATGCAGGAGACGGAAGCCACCACTATAGTATCCCGCCTTGAAAGGAGCGACATCGTCGCCTCATGGCGCAGACGGTCAAGCTCTTCGTTGATCGATGAATCTTTTTCGATGTAGGTGTCGGTGTGGGGGATATAAGCTTCGGGCTGGTAATAATCGTAATAGCTAACAAAATATTCGACCGCGCTCTTAGGAAAGAACGAGCGAAATTCCTGGCAGAGCTGAGCGGCCAGCGTTTTGTTCGGTGAGATGACCAGGGTCGGCCGCTGGACCTGCTCGATCACGTTGGCCATCGTGAAAGTTTTCCCTGACCCTGTTATCCCAAGCAGTGTCCGGTACCTGTCTCCCGACTCCAAGCTCTCGACTAACTGCTTGATCGCTTTTGGCTGGTCGCCCTGGGGCTTAAAATTTGAGACAAGCTTGAATTTTTCCACTTAACTGCCTGAGCGTCCCGTCATTTTTGATAACGATATCGGCCATTTTTAAATATTCCTTTGGCGAGACCTGGGCTTTCATTCGCCGGGCGGCCGCCGGCGCGGTCAGGCCGCTTTTGATCAATCGTTTCAGCCTGATATCTTTCGGCGCCGTCACCAACCAAACTTCGTCAACCAAGGGGATCAAGCCGATCTCCTTGAGCACCGCGGCGTTGACGACTATTGTTTGCGTCCTGTGTTCTGCACTCTGCTTTCTACTTTCTATTATCTTTCTGATCTCGTCTCTTAAACGAGGATGAACCAGGGCATTAAGTTTATTTAATTCCTTTTTATCGGAGAAAACTATGGCGCCGAGTTTTTTTCTGTTGATACGGCCGCCGCGCATCAAGATCTTGGAGCCGAAAGTCCTGACCAGTTCGTGCCATAAGGGGGATTGAGGCGCGTACAGTTGATGCGCCAGCCGGTCCGCATTAATAATGAAAGCGCCGCGCCTTTGCAGAATTCTCCCGACCGCGTCCTTGCCCGCCCCGATCGGCCCGGTCAGGCCGATGATCCTTCCCTGTATTTCAGACTTTGAACGCTGGGCTTTCAACATTTGATATTTTTGATTATAACACGTCGATTTTACCTTGACAAAAGGCCGGGGCTGAAATAAAATGCGCTCAATGAAGCTCGCCAAGATCTGCTTCGCTATTTTACTGCCTGTTCTGTTATTTTCCAACAGCGGATTTTGCGCCGATCTCAACTACCCCTACGGCCGGATAAACTTAAGACTGCCGCCGGCCGAAGATCCTTTCCCCGGCTTTGGCGGCGGTTATTCCACAATCTCCCTGGGGATGAAAAGCGCTCTCTGGAATCCCGCCACCCTGGGCAAACTGAAATTGGCCGAGGCCTCGTTTGGCCAGGCGTCGGTTACCGGGCCTCAGGACCTTAGCAGAACCACGCCATTGAAAGAGATGTCGGGAACTCTTGAGGTTGGCGCCGGCACGGGGTCAAGTGGCAACGCCGTGCTAAGATACGCCTTGTTCTTCCGGCCGGCCGCGGATGTCGCCGGTATCGGCACGACCACCAAAGAGATCCAGGTGAAAAGCAGCCTCAGTTACGCGACTTCCGGGACGGGGATCAATTTTTCCGCGGCCCAGAGGGTCAACGACTGGCTGACCGTCGGTTTTGCTTCGCGCAACCCGCTCCAGGCCGATATTTCGCTGGCCGGCAATTTCCCGGTCACCGGGCGCACCGACATGAGCCTCTACGGACAAAATTTCGGCTCTTTTTCCATCAAGAACGACGGCAAACTTAGCTTTACTTTTACCAGCGGCGGAGTTGTCACAACGCGTGAAACGGCCGCCCCGGCCTGGAGCGGTTTCCTGTCACAGGAAGTGACCATCCCCTTTTCCAATATCAGCGAATTCAGGAACAGTTTTAACGTCGAATCGCCTTACGTCGGCACGATCGCCGCCCAGCGCGGCAACTTTTACGCGGGCTTGAACATGCTGCCGATCTCGGCTACCGCGCAGATAGATAACGATGTCAGGACGGTCGTCAACGCCGATACCGCCGATCAGGTGATGTATTCGCCAAATTTCGATCCCAATGATCCGGTCGCCAGCGCCAACTGGTTCCTTGACGCCAATCAATACGGCGCCCAGGCCGGCTATTCGACCAAAACCATCCAGCTGCCGTCGGGCGATATCATTGCCAATGCCAAATACCGCGGTTTTTACAGCGGCTCGACCGCCCGCTTCGACTTTGGCCTGCTGTATGACCCGACGGAATGGTTCACCGTCGGATTGATGCTGGAGAATGTCAACAGCGCCGCTTTGGACATGAAGGGGAACGGCCTGGCCGGCTATATGACTTACCGCAACATCAACACCCAGGAAGCCACCACCCTGCTTCAGCCGGGCGGCAATTCAACCTGGGCCCCTTTCGGCAACCAGTGGGTAACGACCACCGAGGCCAACGGCACGCCCATCGTCCTTGACGCGGAAAAAAATTATCAACTGCCCAAACGGCTTCGTTGCGGCTTCTCCCTTAAGCGGCCTTTTCTGATCGCCGTCGATTATGAACAAAACCAGACCCCGTTCACCATACCGGCATCCAATGAGATAACCGTCAGCAATTTGTCCTTTATCCGCGTCGGCGTCGAAAGCCGGCTTTTATCCCTGCCTTTCTGGTTGAGGGGCGGCACCACTCTGGCGCTCAAGCCGACCATCACCAGCAAGGACCAGCAATTGGTCGACAACATCAACAAGGCCTTTAAATTCGGCGTCGTGCCGGTCAAACTCGACCTGGGCTCGACCCTCAACCTCTGGGGCTGGGAGATCTGGGATTCGCTGGGCGTCAGCCTGATGCCGCTCATCGGCCTCGTCCAATTTGACGCCGCCAACATCGATCTGGGCAAAATGGTCTATTTAAACCTGGCCCTCAAAAAAGACGCCTGGCAGGTCGATTATCTCTCCCAGGTCGATCCGGTTGCGACGCTGGCCGCGAACCGGAACAGCGGCCGGCCGGCCAGGGACGGCTCTATCCCGTGGGAAACTTCGGACTTAAGATTTACTCAAACGTTAGGGGTGACATACAAATTCTAATGAAAAAATATAAAGGAATAATAATCTTCTGTCTTTTGACCTTTGTCCTTATTTTGTCGGCGGCGGCCAAACCGAGGATCAGCATTTATATTAACGGTGTCAGGGCGCTGCCGGGCGATCCCATCTCTGCCAATCCGGTCATCACCGTGGCGGTCACGACTTCCGACGCTTCGGTCACCGGGCGGATCACCGTCGACAATACCACGACGCCTTTGACCTTTGTCGGGTCGGCCAATAATTTTTACGCGACTCTTGAGGTGACGACCGCGCTGGCCGACGGACTTCACGGCCTCACGGTCGAGGCCTTCGGCCCCGCCGGCACCGGCTCGGGCGCCACTTCCGAAGTGGTCCCGCTTTTTGTCCAGACCAAACAGGATCTGATCGTCCAGGGAACGCCGCTGTGTTATCCCAATCCCTTCGACCCGGGTATTCCCGGCGGCACGGTCACCATCGCTTATATGCTTTCCAAAGCCGCCGGCGTCACCTTGTCGATCCACGATCTGACGGGCGCCGTGATCTCAAAAATGGCTTTCGGCGCGGGCAGCAGCGGCGGCCGCGCCGGCTACAATGCCGTCAGCTGGAACGGCCAATCGGATGCCGGCTCGGTCGCCGGCAACGGCATCTATATCTTATTGATCATCGGCGACGGAAAAGTCCTCGCCAAAGGCAAACTGACGGTACTCAAACGATGAAAAGAGCTCTGCTTACCGCTTACTGCATAGTGCTTACTGCCTGCGCGGCTCACGCGATTAATGGCACTTCTTTTGACCCGAGCCGTGAACTTTTTTCCGCCCGCCAGCTGGGCATGGGCAATGTTTCGCTTTGCTATGCCAATGACGCCAGCGGAGTTTTTTCCAACCCTTCTGGCCTGGTCGGTTTCGAATTCCCGCAATTGACCACCAGTTCGAGAAAGATAAC
>JAQUOB010000096.1 GCA_028717325.1 Candidatus Margulisiibacteriota bacterium | reverse complement strand
GGCTGGGATTGTATTTGTTTTCTTTTCCGGCCAAGATGCTGGTCAGGTTTGTGCCCGGCTTAAACGTGATCAATAAAAATTTGGTTGTTTTGCTCATCGCTCTGACTTTTTCTCTGGCGATAATAATAATTTCGATCTTTAATCCTAATCTTTATCTCCTGGTTGCGATCTTGATCATTGTTTATTTGATCTATAGAAATTCCGGCAATATAATCCGGCTGTTATCGACAGCCCGTCAAAAGTTGAAAAGGCAATAATCATTATCGATCACTCTTTGAAAAAATATTTTACTTTTTGGACGATCTTATCTATCATCGGGATCTGTCTCCTCTTTGTCGTTCTTCAGTGGAACAGCTTCAATGCCCCGTTTGAACGGGATGAGGGCCATTACGCCTACGGCGCCTGGTTGCTGACCCAGGGCCATGTCCCCTACGTTGACACTTTTGAGCAGAAACCGCCGCTGATCTTCTTCCCTTATCTTCTGGCTGTTCTGATCAACTCCGCGGCATTTTGGCCGGTCCACCTGATCGCTTTTATTTCCTTTGCATTGACGGTGGGTTTACTTGGCTTAACGGTTACCCGTGAATTCGGCCAACGGGCCGGCTTGATCGCCATGTGGCTGATAACTCCGATGGTCATGCTGCCGTATTTAACGCCATTCGCGGCCAATACGGAAAAATTCATGATCCTGCCGCTAATGGGGCTGCTGGCGATCTACGTTTTTAACCGGGATAAACCGGGCAACTGGCCGTGGTTCTTCGCGGCGGTTTGCGGCGCGGCGACGATCCTTTATAAACAGATCGCTATCTTTGCCGTCCTGTTCATTTTCCTGGTCTGGCTGGTCGAAAATTGGCGGAGGGAAAAGTCGGTCGGGAGTTTACTGCCCAGAATTTTATTCGCCCTGGCGGGCGCGGTCTTAACTTTTGTTTTGGTCACCGGTTATTTTTTTGCCAGGGGCGGCTGGCCAGGGTTCTGGGAGCAGACGGTCGAATTTAACCGTTATTATATGGCGGCGAGCGGGGGACTGACCTTTAATTTTCTTTTTAACCATCTTAAGATATTTTTGTACTACTGGCAGGCCCTGTTCTTCCTTTTGATCTGGTTCCTGATCAAACGTCCGCTCCGCTGGGGATTTTATCTCGGCCTGCTTTTGATCTCGCTGGCTTCGATCTTTAACACCCCTTACGGCCATTATTACATTATGCTGATGCCCTTCTGGGCGATCGTCAGCGCCGTTGCGCTGGATTCACTGATCGACCAAATAGCGATCAGGTTTAAGCCGGCCATGAAAGGGTGGGTCACTTTTGCCCTGGTTTTTCTGGTCCTTTTGTCGATGCTCTGGCCGGTGCGCAGCTGGTATTTTATGACACCGACCGAAGTTACGTCGAGGAGCTACAGTCTGCTCAATCCTTTTGTGGAAGCGCCGATCGTTGCCCAACGGGTTGCTGATCTGACCAAACCCGATGATTATGTTTTTGTCGCCGGGACGGAGCAGGAGATACTATATTATGCCAAACGGCTCGGACCGACGCGCTTTGGCGGCATGTACGGCTTGATGATCGAACACCCAAAGGCCTTGGCTTACCAACAAGAGCTAGTGGCGGAACTGGGAAAACATCCGCCGAAAGTTATCGTCTGGGTGCGCTCGCCTTTAAGCTGGCTGGTCAGGCGCTCAAGCCCGCGGCTGATCTTCCAATATCTGGATAAACTGTTGAAGGAGCGCTATGAATTAGTGGGCGGCAGTATCCGCCGGGGGGACTCGGCTTACTGGCAGGAGCCGCTGAAAAAAGAGACGTACGGCTCTTGCAGTATTAAAGTTTATAAGCTCAAGGCGAGGTATTTTTCCCCAACAAAAAACCCCTGAACAGGCTCAGGGGTTAGTTTGCTTCGACAGTTTGGTGAAAGGTATGGCTTCCTTCTACCTATATATATATCGGCGGTTTTTTGACAAAATTTCACTTTTTCTTTATGATTAGTTCTATGAAAACTTATACCGATTATCTGTTCATGAACACAAAGAAGCCGAAAGAAATAGTAAATATCACCTCCGAAGTTGAGGCGATCGTTGAAAAGTCGGCAGTCAAAGAGGGGATGGTTTTGGTCTCGGCTATGCATATAACCGCTGCGATCTTCGTTAATGACGAAGAATCGGGGATCAAGCAGGATTTTCTGGAATGGGCGGAGAAGCTGGCGCCGTTCAACATCAATTATCATCATCATCAAACTGGCGAGACGAACGGGGATGCCCATTTAAAATCCATTCTTTTTCATCATCAAGTCATGGTCCCGATCACCAAAGGGAAACTCGATTTTGGCCCCTGGCAGCAGGTTTTCTACGGCGAGTTTGACGGCCAGAGAAAAAAGCGGATCGTGGTTAAGGTTATGGGAGAATGAGATTTTTATTAAACGTTTGTTGTGCCCCTTGTGCCTTGCCGTTGATCGAAGCAGCTGATCGGCCGGTTTTGTTCTTCTACGGACCGAATATTTATCCCCGCGAAGAATATGACAAGCGATCAAAAGAAACAGAAAAGATTGCCGGGATATCCAGCCTGGATTTTTTGGCCGGTGAATATGAACATGATAATTGGTTAAGGTATGTTACGAGCCAATTGCTGAATTTGCCTGAAACTTATCAAGAGGGCGGGGAGCGATGTCAGGCCTGCTTTAAGTTTCGGCTGGCCGGGACGGCCCGGTTTGCTAAGGAAAATGGGTTTGAGCGTTTCGCTACGACTTTGAGCGTTAGCCGCTTCAAGGATGTCAGTTTCATCAACCGTTACGGCGTTGAGTTGGCGGAACAACATGGGTTGGAATATGTTACCTTTCAGATCGATGCCGGTGAAGCTCATCGCCGGGGCATAGAACTATCACGACTGCATGGCATTTACCGTCAAAAATATTGCGGGTGTGAGTTTGGCTTAAGGTAGTAATACAGCCCTCATCCGCTGACGCTAAGGTCACCCCCTTCTCCCAGAGGGAGAAGGAAAATTCAATTGTATTACCCTCTCCCTTTGGGAGAGGGGGGACGGTTGGTGCCAGCGGGTGAGGGAGGTTCACCGTGCCCACTTAAGCTTCTCCAGCACCGGCACTCCGGATAATTTTTCAATCACTTCGGCGTTTGTCTTTTCAGACCGATCCTTGCCGGTGAAGCCGTTCATGATCACACCCATCACCTCGACGTGACAATCGATCAGGGCGCCGATCGTCAGCAGAGTATGGTTAATGGTGCCTAAGCCGGCCCGGGCGACGACGACCGCCGGCAGGCCGAGATCATGGATCAGGTCGGCAACGCAGTATTTTTCGGTGATCGGCACGGCCACGCCGCCGATCCCTTCGACTATTATTGTTTGATGCCTTTTCTCCAGCTCTTTATAAGCCGAGAATATCTTTTTGAGATCGATCTTTTTCTTCTCCAGTTTAGCGGCGGGATAGGGGGCGAGCGGATATTTGAGGCGGACCGGGTTGATCAGTTCGATCGGATCATCCAGCTTTAACTTTTTCTTCAACAGCCAGGCGTCGTTATCTTTGTCCGGACCGGTCGAGATCGGTTTCATGACGCCGACATCGATGCCGTCGCGCCGGAACTTTTCGGCCAGGTAAATCGTAGCGTAGGTCTTGCCTACGCCGGTATCAGTGCCCGTAACAAAGATGCCAGACATTCGATATCCTCCTTGGTGTGCAATGCGGTCAGGGTCAGCCGCAGGCGGCTTTGACCTTTGGGGACGGTTGGCGGCCGGATGGCGGAGATAAAAGAGCCTTGCTCAAACAATTGCTGAGAAATTTCTACTGTCTTTTCGGCGGGACCGATTATGATTGGCAAGATTGGGGTTTTACCCTCTCCCTCTGGGAGAGGGGGGGCGGTTGAGCGCAAGCGGGTGAGGGTTTTGATATTTTCCCGCAGGTTTCCGAGATGTTCCGGCTCATTCTCGATCAGCTCGAATGCCGCCAGTGAAGCGGCGCAAGCCGACGGCGGCAGGGCGGTGGTGTAAATAAAACTGCGGGCTTTGTTCTTTAAAAGATCGATCAGCTCTTGACTGCCGGCCACAAACCCGCCCAGACTACCGACAGCCTTCGACAACGTTCCCATAATAATATCGACCGATCCTTCAAGTCCAAAGTGTTCTTCAAGTCCCCGGCCCCTGGTCCCTAGTACCCCAGTCGCATGCGCTTCGTCGATCATAGTCAAAGCGTCATATTTCTTCGCCAGTTCGACGATCTGCGGCAGTGGGGCGATATCGCCGTCCATGCTGAAGATGGAGTCGGTCACGATCAGCCGTTTTTTGAATTTATCCGAACGCTGGAGCACTTGGCCCAGCGCGGCCATATCTTTGTGGGGATAGACCTGAAGTTTGGCTTTGGAGAGCCGGCAAGCGTCGACGATCGAGGCGTGGTTGAGCCGGTCAATGATGATCGTGTCGTTCTCATCCATCAGCGAGCCGATGACGCCCAGGTTGGCCATAAAGCCGGTCGGGAAAACCAGGGCGGCTGAGCGTGACTTGAACCCGGCGATCCTGGCTTCTAATTTTTCATGAATTTCTAGATTGCCGGAGATCAAACGCGAGGCGCCCGAGCCGGCACCGAATTCCTGACAGGCAAGATTCGCGGCCTCGATCACTTTCGGATGGTTGGCCAGGCCGAGATAGTTGTTCGAGCAAAAGTTTATGAGCTTTTTACCGTTGATCTCGACCAGGCGTCCGTCCGTCTTGTCGATCTTCTTCAAGGAGCGATAAAGACCGGCTCTTTTTAGCTCGGCCAGCTCTTCATTAATATAGTCAAGCATGGTTCCATTATAGCTTCTCATCCTGCCACGGGCAATTGCGGTCGGGTTCCTTTCATTATATAATGGGGCGTCATGAACCCAATTTTGATCGTTTGTATCTTGACCGGCATTATTCATTTTACCGAAACCGCCGCTACCTCTTTGCGGTTAGCGGGGGTCAGGACCAAGCAGATAGCGACTTCGCTGTCGTTCGTCAACGCCACCTTATTGATCACGCGAACTTCGAACATGCTCCAGGCGCCGTTCCTCGGCGGCATGGTTGACCACTCTATCCTGACTGGTAATCCCGGCGCTTTGGTCAATAGTTTTCGCTGGGTCATTTTCGCGGCTTTTATCGGCAATTCTTTCGGCGCGCTTTTCACGCCGTTCTTCGTCTCCGTTTTTACCCAGGCGATTTTTAGATTTGAAAGGGTGGGGTCGGTGCCTTATTTGATCGGCGCGGCTTTCCTGCCGCGGAACTTCATGGCGATCGCCCGCCGGTTCCGCCTGCCTACCCGCGAGTCATTCATGAACCTTTCGCTTAAAGGGATGCCGCAAACCTTTCTCTGGCTAAATCTGGTCGTTGTTTCGATCTTCTCGATCGGCGTACTTTCTTCTCTTTACGCCGGCG
>JAQUOB010000095.1:2036-5408 GCA_028717325.1 Candidatus Margulisiibacteriota bacterium | reverse complement strand
CCGAAGAAGGAGCCGTCCACGGCGACGGTTTCTGGATCGATCACCCATTCTATAACCTGGACCTGCTCGAAAGTTATGAAGGTATCTATCCCGATCAGGTCAAGGAGCTGTTGTTCCGGCGCAATGAGTTCGTCTTTTTTGACAACGACCACGTCGTCCTGCCGCGCCAGCAAAAATACCGCCTGGTCAACGGCCGGGTGCGCCAGCACGAGAGCGTCCGTTTTGACCTGGAAAAATCGAACGCGATCAAGTCCCGTTCACAGAAAAAGAACCAGGTCCGGACCCAATTCGGCAAAGGGGAGATCTATCATACAACGCTGGCCGCCAAGCTGCTTTGCATCGCTGTCAATAAATGCGCGACGTTCGATGCGGCCGGGATCGGGCTGGAGATGGAAGCGGACAAACCCGACTGGTATGACGCGCTTAACGGCCTGCCTGCCCTGATGGGCTCATCCTTGTCGGAAACTCTGGAGCTCAAACGCCTCTGCCAGTATTTAAAACGCAACCTGCCGGATGGCGAGAGGATCCATCTGCCCGAGGAGCTCAAGGAGTTTATCGATGATATAGGCCGGGAACTGGCGGAAGAGCGCGATCCTTTTTCCTACTGGGACCGCTCGGGTTCGGTTAAAGAAGAATACCGCCGACGGACTTGTTACGGCATCAGCGGACGAGAAACTGTGGTCGACGACAAGCAGGTAGCCGCTTTTCTTGACCGGGTGATCGCAAAATGTGACCGGGGAATAAAGGCAGCGCTCTCCCGTTATGGTAATTATGTCACTTATTTTATCAACGAGGCCGTCGAATTCGAGCAGACCGGCGGCAAGGTCAAGGTAACCAGGTTTGAGCAAAAACCTCTGCCGCTGTTCCTGGAGGGTTTTGTCCACGCGTTAAAGGTCGAGGGCGATAAAAATATCTACCGTTCGGTCAGGCACAGCCCGCTCTACGATAAAAAGCTGAAAATGTACAAGGTCAATGCTTCGCTCCAGGCCATGCCGCTGGAGATCGGCCGGGCCCGCATTTTCGCGCCGGGCTGGCTGGAGAACGAGTCGATCTGGCTCCACATGGAATATAAATACCTGCTCGAACTGCTGAAAGCCGGCCTCCATGATGAATTCTTCGGCGAATTCAAGAACTTGCTGGTGCCGTTCATGGACCCGGCCAAATACCGCCGCAGTATTCTGGAAAATTCATCGTTTATCGCCAGCAGCGCCCACCCCAACAAGAGCTACCATGGCCGCGGCTTTGTCGCCCGGCTTTCCGGCGGCGCGGCAGAATTCATCGATATCTGGATAACGATGATGACGGGCAAAAAGATCTTCCGTCTTGACCAGGCCGGTAAATTGGTTTTTGCGCTGGCTCCCGTTCTCCCGGCCTGGTTGTTCAATCGCGGGGAGCTGATGTTCCGCCTGCTCGGTGGGATCGACGTTATCTATCTCAATTCGAAAGGCAAGAATACTTTTGGCGCGGGCGGCGTGGCTCCTGTTTCTTATGTTCTCTTTTTAAACGACGGCCAAAAAGTTGAGATCAATGGCCCGGTCGTGCAAACCGCCTACGCCGAGCTGATCCGCCGGCGCCAGGTCAAAAAGATCATCGTCAGTTTAGGTTAACCTCGCCCCCAGTCCCTAGTCCCAGTTCCCTAGTCCCCTTGTTTTTGCTATAATTAACACCATATGTTTCCCTTTGGCGTCACTTTTTACCCCGATCAATGGCCGGTGGAAACCTGGGCAGAGAATTTCAAGAACATCAAAAAAGCCGGGTTTAACATCGTCCGTTTCGGCGAAATGGCCTGGGATTGGGTCGAGCCCGATGCCGGCCGGTTTTCATTTGCCGATCTCGACCGGGCCATGAATCTCTGCGCCAAGCTTGGCCTTCAGGTCTTGCTCGGCATCCCCACTTCGCAGGTCCCGCCGTGGTTTTATCGTTTATATCCGGACAGCCGGCCGGTCGCGCAAGACGGCACTTTATATCCCGAAGCCGGCCCGCGGCCCAACGTTTGCAAAGATAACCCCCATTACCGGAAACTGGCGGAAAGATTAACAAGGAAGTTGGTTTCAAGATATAAAGATCACCCGGCACTGAAGTTCTGGCAGGTCGATAACGAGCCGGTCTATCCTCCGCTTGACCACACGACGGCCAACGATTTCTGCCATTGCGAAGACACCCGCCGGGCCTTTATCGCCTGGGCCAAAAAGAAATACGGCTCCCTGGAAAAACTCAATGAGGTCTGGGGCACCAAATTCTGGACAAATACCCTCTCGAGATTCGAAGACATTACGACGCCAAAAGCCGGCATCTGGGAAGCGGTCTCTCCCCATATATTCCTTGATTGGTTTCGTTTTAAAACCGACAGCCTGACCAATTGGATCGGCTATTTAGCCAAAATTGTTCGTTCGATCGACAAAAATCACAAGGTCGGCACTAACGGCTTTATCGGTATCTGCACCAGAGTGCCCGACCACAGTATTTTAGCCGGCGATCTTGACTGGTACGGGCTCGACATCTATCCCAAAGGCGGGAAAATGGGGAAACGGGATTACGCTTTCATGCTCGACCTCTGGCGCAGCTACGTCCGGGGCAAAAAAGCCGAATTCCAGATCACCGAACTGCAGGGCGGCCAGAACGTGCGCTGGGGTAACCCCGAGTATGTTGAAGGACCGGAGATCGAATGGTGGACCAAAATGGCCCTCGAGCGCGGTGCCAAAGCCCTGCTCTACCACGCCTGGCGGCCGCCGCTCTTCGGCGCGGAAACGGGCGGCTTCGGGATCTTAAGAGCCGATGGCTCGTCGACCAAACGGCTGGAAGTTATTAAAAAATTGTCTAAAAATTTGGAACCGCGACGGGGAGGAGCAGGTTCCAAAATTGCTATAGCTTATCTTCGTAGCAGCGACGTCCAGTCCTACCAGGAACAAGGGCCGCCGCGCGGCATCGCCGGCCAGTGGGAGCCGGTCCGCGTCGATATCGGCCTGATGTACGGGTTAAATTCGATCCAGGGAGCTTATTTCCTGGCTTATGCAAAAAATAAAGTCGCGGAGTTCATTTTTGAGCAGGACCTGACTTCAGGTAAGCTGCCTTACAAGACGATACTGCTCCCCAACCCCTACCTCCTATCCCGCTTACAATTCAAGAATCTGAAAAACTGGGTGGCGGCCGGAGGCACATTAATAACCGAAGCTCGTTTCGGGCAAAAAGACGAGAACGGCCACCTTTATCAGCAACCGCTGGTCGAAGAGCTGTTAGATAAGGTTTACGATCACGGCGAGATCACTAAAAATGGCTTTCTTGATGTGTTGGAGGGGAAAGGGAAGAAACCGCAAATAATCACGAAAAAGCTTGGCAAGGGAAAAGTGGTTTACGCCAACTTCAGCCTGTTTT
>JAQUOB010000095.1:0-1936 GCA_028717325.1 Candidatus Margulisiibacteriota bacterium | reverse complement strand
TACGATCACGGCGAGATCACTAAAAATGGCTTTCTTGATGTGTTGGAGGGGAAAGGGAAGAAACCGCAAATAATCACGAAAAAGCTTGGCAAGGGAAAAGTGGTTTACGCCAACTTCAGCCTGTTTTTAAAGATTAAGACCGGCAGTCGTAAATTATTGGCCCAATTAAAAAAATCGTTGTAATCGGTAATTTAGGAAGGAAAGACTTAAATGGCAAAATACGGACACTTTGATCAGGAAAATAAAGAATTCGTTATAACCCGGCCGGACACCCCACTGCCGTGGATCAATTATCTCGGAGCGGAAGAGTATTGCGCGCTGATGTCGAACACGGCGGGCGGTTACAGCTTCTACCGCGACCCGAAAGAGCGGCGTATTACTCGCTATCGTTACAATAACGTTCCCATGGACCGCGGCGGCCGTTATATTTATATCCGTGACAACAAAAGCGGCGATTACTGGTCACCATCGTGGCAGCCGGTCATGAAGCTTGATAAATACGAATGCCGCCACGGGCTGGGCTATACCATTATTTCGGCGGAATATGGCGATGTTTCGACTAAAACCACCTATTTTGTGCCGCTGGGCGAGAATCTTGAGATCTGGATGTTAGAAGTCAAGGCCCACAAAGCCGCTGATCTGTCGGTCTTCCCGTTCGTCGAGTTCTGCCTCTGGGACGCGTTAAACGACATGACCGATTACCAGTACAATTTGAACATCGGCCAGACGGAATATAAAGACGACATTATTTATCACGTTTCCCGCTACCGGGTCAACCATGACGTGGTCGGCTTTCTGGCTTGCGCTAACGCGACGCCAAAAGGCTACGACACCCAGCGCCGGGACTTTATGGGTACATATGGGGATTTCTCAAATCCCAGAGCGGTGATCGAAGGTAAGATGAACGACTCGATCGCCTGCGGCTGGTCGCCGGTCGGGGCGCTCATGCTCCCCTGCAAACTGAAGGCCGGTGAGACCAAAACTTTCATCTTCGTCCTCGGTTTTACGGAAGATATCAAGGAGCCGCCACACAAAGTCAAAAAGTTCAGCCAGAAAGCGGTCATCGAAAAAGAACTGAAAAAGCTAAGAGAGTATTGGGATGAAAACTTAAATAAGTATTCGGTCCGAACTCCGGATTCCGAACTTGATCTGATGGTCAACACCTGGAACCAGTACCAGTGCCGCACCACGTTTAACTGGTCGCGCTCCGCCTCCTATTATGAATCCGGGATCGGCCGCGGCATGGGCTTTCGCGATTCCAACCAGGACACGCTCGGTTTTGTCCATATGATCCCGGGCAAGGTCAAAGAGAGAATTAAAGACCTGGCCGCGACACAACTGCCCGACGGCAGCGCTTATCACCAGTATTCGCCGCTGACGAAAAAGGCCAACCCTTCCGACCACAAATACGGCGATGACCATCTCTGGCTGATCTATTCTATCGCCAGCTATCTTAAAGAGACCGGCGACACCGCTTTTCTTAAAGAAAAAGTCACCTTTGCCGGGGAAGATTCCGGCACGATGTACGACCATCTGGAGCGGGCGATCAACTTCTCAATGAAGAACATCGGCACTCACGGCATACCGAAGATACTTTTTGCCGACTGGAACGACTGCTTGAACCTCGACCAGGGCAAGGGGAAGGCCGAATCGGTCATGGTCGGCCAGATGCTGGTCGGCGCGGCTTATGAAATGGCTCGGATCGCCGAGTTCATCGGTAAAACTAAAGACGTTAAAAAGTACAACGCTATCGCCGAGAAGATGAAGGCCACGATCAACAAAAAATCGTGGGACGGCGAATGGTATGTTCGCGCTTATACCGACGAGCTGGAGCCGGTCGGCTCCAAAGTCTGTAAGGAAGGCAAGATCTATCTGGAGACGCAGGCCTGGGCGGTATTATCGGGGACTGCCGATGAAGAGCGCGGCAGAAAGTGCA
>JAQUOB010000094.1 GCA_028717325.1 Candidatus Margulisiibacteriota bacterium | reverse complement strand
GCCGCCGTGACGGGCAGCGCGGACGACGCGACGGTGATCGGCGGCGGGGCGCGGCCGCTGGGAATGGGGCGGGCCTTTACGGCCGTGTCCGACGATGTTGACGCCGTCTTCATCAACCCGGCGGGGATCGCGGGCTTAAAAGGGCCGGCGGCCATGGCCATGTTCACCAACCTGATCGGCGAGATCTATTATTCGGAATACTGCGGGGCGATCCCTTCCCATTTCGGAACGGTGGGCCTGGGTTACATCACGACGGGCGTCAACCAGATCCCCACCAAAAACGAGCAGGGCGAGGTCGTTATGACCGATTACTACGATTCAATGTTTTTGCTGAGTTACAGCAGTCCGCTGTCCCGTTATTTCGGCTACGGGCGAAATATTTTTGTCGGGCTGAACTATAAGGTCTTTAACCGCGGCTATTCCGGCGGGGTCAACCTGTTCGCTTCCGGCCAGAGCGCCGACTTCGGCATCAAGTTCGTATTTTCGCCGTACTTAAATTTTGGGATCAGTCGCTCGAATATCCTGCCGGTGTCGCTGGGCGGGCTTCTTCGTTTCAGCAGCGGGATCGAAGAATCATTGACGGGGCAAACCAAGATCGGCGTGGCGGTTAAACCGATCGCTTTCAAGGGTGATCTGCTGCTGGCCGGCGACTTCAAAATTCCCGCCCAGAGCACCCGGCCGGTGACCGGGAATTTGGGGGTCGAGTATAAGATCGGCGATGCCATTGCCGTGCGCGGCGGATTAGACCAGAGCATTGATACGACCAATACCTCGAGGACCAGCTGGAACCCGACCTTTGGCCTCTCTTTTGGCGTTCGGGGCTTTCGGTTCGACTATGCCTATCACCCGTATTATAATGATCCCGAGCTAGCGACAAACTTTATTTCTTTGTCCTATGTCGGCGAACCCTGGCTGGCGCTTAAAGGCGGACCTTCCGCACTGCCGGAAACGCTGGAAAGGCGCGGCCGCCAGTGAAGTTCTTTAAGACGATTTTTTTTGGTATCCTTTTATTGACCTTTATGCTGACCTTCGTCGACGCTCAAAATTTCAAGGTTTCCCAGATGGGCCTGGGCCTGCGCGAATATTTGCCGGGAGATATCGTCCATATCGTCATCGAGGCACCGCCCGACACCAATCACATCAAGGCGGTCATGCCGAACGGCGAAGAAATTAATCTGAATTTCGACGGCCGCTCCAACGTCTGGAATGGCTACTGGGAAGTGCCGGCGGGCGTAAAAAAAGGGATCTATACGGCCAAGCTGATCGCCAACGATGTTGAAGGTGTAACCTTCCAGGGCGACAGCAGTGCTTTTTACATCGGCGAGCCGATCCTGGCTTTAATGATGAAGATCGCGGAGACCGAAGAAGCCTCGATGGCCAAACTGACCGAGAAAGAAAGGATCGCCCGCCAGCGGGCGATCGAATCGGCGCGCCTGGCGCTCGCGGCCCGGCGGCGGGTGGCCTTGACCGAAGGAGCGGTGACAGAGGAAGCGGCGATCCCTGTCCGGCCGCCGGTAAAAATAGCGGCCAAAAAAATTCCGGTTAAGCCGGCGGCCAAAAAGAAGCCATTTAAACTGGCGGCAAAAAAGGTTAAGATTAAAAAATTCGCCCGGGCCGGCGAAGATATTAACGTGACCAAAGCCCGCCTGATTGTGGCCGCCCGGTCTTACATGGCGAAGTTTGAATACCAAAAGGCCAAGTCGGAGTTGAAGGCGTTATTAAAGATCGAGCCTGACAATCGTGAGATCAAAACGATGATCAACCGCCTGGAGGCGGTGATCAGGGCGAAAGGCAATCATCTGTGAGAAAAATAATAGTTCTGGGCCTGCTCATCGCTATCGGCTGGCACGCGCCGGGCTTTGGCGAACAGCCGACGGCGCAGAAATATTTCGATCAGGCGACCACCCAGTACCTGGTGGGCGACCTGAAGGCCGCGCTGAACAGCGTGGACCGGGCCCTGGAGATCAGCCGCAATTTTCGCGGCGCGAGGAAATTAAAGGACAGCATCCTGCGGGAAATGAAGCTGCGGGAAATGGGCCTGGTCCCGCGCGCCGCCGGGACGCCGATCAAAATGCCGCCGATCGAGGTTGCCCCGCCGGCGACCAGAGAAGTTCAGCCGCCGGCCGCTCCGGCCGCATCCCCCAAACCGGCCCCGACTAATTGGCTCGTCTGGACCGGTTTTATACTCGGGCTGGCTTTTATACTTTTTTCCGGGATTTTCCTGGCGGTTTTTGTCAGGCGGCTTTTAATTCAAGAGGCGGAAAACAAAGCCGGCGAAGAAGAAGCCGGCGGGTTGAAAGTGCTCAAGGCGATCTCCGAGGATCAGCGGCTCTGGTATCAAAAGATGGGCTGGCACAACAATCCTTTTACGCTCGATGTCCATCCCGAGCTGCTGACCGGCTACGAAAAAGAGGTCAAAGAAGTACTGGGCAAGGTCAATTCCCACAGCGGCCATATCCTGATCACCGGCCCGCTCGGCATCGGCAAGACCACCCTGTTGCGCTGGCTGGCCGGCAAACTGCCCAAAGCAGATTACCACACGGTCTATATTCCGCGCCCCCCGATCGAGTTCAACCAGCTGGTGGCGCATATCTTTCAGAGCCTGGGCTACAGCTATGAGCAAGCAAAGAAAGAGAGCGATCTTTATAACCTGGGCCAGCTCCGGAAGAAAATGAAAAAATACCTGGTCCTGTTGCTTGACGAGGCGCACGAATTCACGATCGAGATCGAACGGCCGTTGCGCACCCTGGGCGACATCGACGGCGTCAATCTGGTCATGGCGGGCCTGCCGGAAACGCTCGACAAATTAAGGAATGAGATCCAGCCGCTTTACGAACGGCTGGTCTTAAAGATCACCCTGGACCATCTGGAATTCGAAGAGTTCAAGGAGTTGATCAAAGTGCGGGTCGAGAGCGTCGGGGGCAGGGGTTCGCGTCCTTTTACGGCCGCCGCCCTGGAAAAGATCTTCGAGATCTCCCGGGGCAATCCCCGCCAGGCGATCAAGCTTTGCGACAATGCGGTTTCCGAGGCGATCGAACAGTGCGTGGAGATCATCGGGCCCGAATTGATAAAAGATACTGAAAGAGAATCGGCCGATGTTGATTGATTTTTGGTACAGGAACATGGCGGTCGTCTATCTGCTTTACGGCCTTTCTCTTTTCGGCCTGGGCTTGATCATTTTGTTTTACGGCCGGATCGTCAAAGCCAGCAGTTATAGGCTGGTCGATATTTTGTGGCTGCTGGGCTGGTTTGGGATCGTTCAGGGCGTCAACGAAATGATCGAGATGTTCTCGTTCCTTCAGGGCAGCAGTTTTTTATCGGAAATTTCTAGCTCCCTCGCTTTATTCGGCGCTTCTTTGCTGCTTTTTCTGTTCGGTTACCGGCTGGTCAATCTGGTCGGAGAAAATAAACTTAGATTTTGGTTCCCTCTTTTATTCGCGCTTCTCTTTTTTGGCTGGCCGGCGCTCATGGGCGTCAATTCCTATTTTGTCTGGAACGCTGCCAGCAAATATTTCCTGGCGTTGCCCGGCGCGATCTTGAGCTCGATCGGACTGCTCGTTTATTCCCGGCAGCAGGCGGCAGGATTAGACGATCACCGGGACGGAAAATATTTTATCTTAGCAGCGCTGGCTTTCGGTGCTTATGCCGTCTTTGGGGGCCTGCTGATACCGCAGGCGAATTTTTTCCCGGCCTCGATCATTAACTCAAAAACTTTTTTGGATCTGTTTGGCGTGCCGGTGCAGGTCTTGCGGGCGGCGTGCGCCATCGCGATCGCCTGGTCCGTCCTGCGCGTCATGGATATTTTTGACGCGGAAAGGATCGGCGACGCCCTGCGCCAGAAGGACCTTTTGTGGGACGCCGAAATGAAGAACAGGAACCTGATCGAGAATATCCCGATCGGGATTATTGCGACCGCTCTTGACGGGAAGATACTGGAAGCCAATCCCGTGACGCGGGAGCTTTTCGGCTTGGGCGAGGCCGACGATATTTATAGCTTCCCGATCATAAGCTTTTATTCAGATCCCCAGGATTGGGCCCGCCTGTCGAATAGGCTGGCCAAAAATGAAGTGGTCAAGGATTTCCGCGCCCGGCTTAAAAGAAAAGACGGCGGCGTTTTTTCCGGCAAGATCTACGCGGTCAGGCAAACAATAGGGCCGGAGGTCCAGATCATCATGGCGCTGCGGGAAATCCTGGCCTGCGAAGAGGAGTCAAGATGAAAATCCTGGTTACCGGCGGGGCAGGCTTTATCGGTTCTAATATTGCGGATGCTTTTATCGCTGCCGGCCACCAAGTCGCCATTGTCGACAACCTGACGACCGGCAAAAAAGAGAACCTTAACCCCAAAGCGGAATTTTTCCCCGTTGATATCCGGGACGCTCGGCTGGCCGAAGCGATCAATGATTTTGCCCCCGATGTCATCGCCCATCTGGCCGCCCAGATCGATGTGCGCAAATCGGTCAGCGACCCGGTCTTTAACGCCGAGGTCAACGAGCTGGGGACTTTAAACCTTCTCAATGCGGCCGTGCAGTCCAAAGTCGGCAAAATAATCTTTTCTTCGACCGGCGGCGCGCTCTACGGCGAAGTGCCGGAAAAAGGCGGCGCGGCCGAAGATCACGCGCAGGAGCCGATCTCGCCCTATGCCATAACCAAGCGCTCCGTCGAGATGTACCTTTACGCTTACTGGAAGCTTTACGGGCTGAAATTCACCGTCCTGCGTTACGGCAACGTTTACGGCCCGCGGCAGGACCCCCTGGGCGAAGCCGGCGTCATCGCCATCTTTTGCGGCAAGATGTTAAAGGGCGAAGCGCCGACCATTTACGGAGACGGCCGGCAACTGCGCGATTATGTTTATGTCGGCGAAGTCGCCGGCGCCAACCTGCTGGCCCTGCAAAAAGGGGACGGGGAGATCATCAATATCGGCACCGGCGCCGGCACCTCGGTCAATCAACTGTTCTCGACTTTAAAAGAGCTGCTGGCTTTCAAAGGTTCGGCGACTTACGCGCCGCCCCGGGCTGGCGAGCTTTTTCGCAGCGTGCTCGATTGCCGCCGGGCCAAAAAGGTCCTGGGCTGGCAGGCGAAGATCGGCATCAAAGACGGCTTGCAGAAAACGCTTGATTGGTATCGGGCGTGAAAGAACAGAGCGTGAAGAAAAAGATCCTCTATTTTTTTTCCGACACCGGCGGCGGGCATCGTTCGGCGGCGACGGCGATCGTCAGGGCGGTCGAGCACCTGTCCGGCGATCGATACGACCAGGAGATGATCGACGTCTTTGCCGCCTGTTCCGGCTTCCTCAACGTTTTTGCCAAGCTTTACGCCCCGGTCATCAAATATTCGCCCCGGCTCTGGGGCCAGCTCTATTACTGGCTGGACGACGAAAAAAAGCTCGAACAGCTGGAACTGGTCTCGCGGCCGTTCA
>JAQUOB010000093.1 GCA_028717325.1 Candidatus Margulisiibacteriota bacterium | reverse complement strand
CCGCTCGATCTCTCCGACGGAGAATATTTTTGGAGGGTCTCCGTCAGCGACGGCCTGGCGGCCAGCCCGCTCTCACCCGTCTTTGCTTTTAAAACCGACACAAAACCGCCGGTCATCACGTGGTTGACGGGCCTGCCAGCGGCGGGTTCCGGCGAGGTCAGCGATGACGACACCGTCTCTTTCTCCGGCCTGGTCAGCGAACCGGCCGCCTTAAGCCTCAACGGCAAGCCCCTTTCACTCGAAGCAAACCGGGAATTCTCGACCCGCGTGGCTTTGCGGCCGGGTAATAATATTTTTGAACTGCTGGCGACCGACGAAGCGGGCAATACCGCACGTCTCTCAAAAACAATTTCGTACCGGACGGACATCCCCCATCTTAAAATATTGAAACCCGGACCGGCCGATTGGAGCAAACCCGGCTCGACCATTTATTTTGAGGCGGCGGTCATTGACTCTCAAGCCGGTATTGCCGATGAAGCAGACGGCGAAATAGTTATCGCGGGAAAAACTTTGGCGGATAAACCGGTCTATGATAAGAGTTCGGGCAAGTTATCGGGCTTTTTGAGCCCGCCGCCCGAATTGACCGACGGTCAATATTTGGCCAAGGCCCGTCTGGCCGATCAGGCCGGCAAGGCCGGGGAAAAAGAGTTCAAAATAAATATCGACGATTCGGCCCCGCTTCTAACGGTCGGCACCGCGGAATCTGTTTTTGCCGGTTCATCGACCACCATCCCTTTGCCGCTTTTAGACGCCGGGAGCGGCTTGGACCTTCAGGGCACGCTGATAAAGATCGACGGAGTTTCTCTGGAAGCCGCTGTTACGGGCGAAGCCGGGCCGGCTGTCAGGGCGCGCCTGCCGCTCCTCGACGGGTCTTATGAGGTAACGGTCAGCCCCAGGGACAACGTCGGCAACACCGGCGAAGCGGCAGTCTTCAGCTTGATCGTCGATACGCTCCCGCCCAAGTTGTTCGTTGCGGCTAACCGCGAGACGAGAGCCGGCCGACAGGTGCTTTTGATCTCCGGCGAGGCGGATGATCAGCATCTTGACGTGGTGAATTTCTACAACAGCAAGAAACCGGCCGGCTCCCTGCACCCTTTGAGCGGCTGTAATTTTTATTATGAGATTCCCCTGACCGAGAGAAATAATGACATCATGGTCGAAGCGGTCGACCGCGCCGGCAATCGAATCAGCCAAAGTCTTATGTTAAAATCCGTCACGGCCACGGCCGGTTTGATCGGGACTTTCAACGCCGGTCCCTGCCCTTTTTCACCGGGAACGAACAGGACCTTATATTTTACTTTTACCTTTTCGTCAACGCCTGACGAATTAAAAATATACGTTTTTGACCTGACGGGGACCCTGGTCTGGAAAAAAGAGGTCAAGAATTATGCGGAGACAACCCTCGCCTGGAACGGCGTCGACCTTTTCGGCCGGACACTGGAAAACGGCGTTTATCCTTATCTGGCGTCGGTCTCGATCGGCGGACAGCGAGAGATCAAAAAAGGCAAGCTGATCGTTCTTCAGTAAGCTCCCCGGGCGGTCAAAACGACCGGCACCGTCCTTAAAAGTATCTTCAGATCAAGCCAGAGCGACCAGTTCTCGATATAATAAATATCCAGCCGCACCATATCGTCAAACGGCAAGTGGGACCGGCCCGAAACCTGCCAGGGGCCGGTGATGCCGGGGCGCACTCTCAGCCGTTTCTTGTGCCAGGCATTGTATTTAACGACTTCGCGCGGCAGAGGCGGCCGCGGGCCGACCAGGCTCATCTGCCCGAAAAAGACGTTCAACAGTTGGGGCAATTCGTCGATGCTGAAGCGCCGCATGAACCGACCGAGCCGGGTCACGCGCGGATCGTCTTTCATCTTGAAAAGGTGGCCTTCGACTTCGGACCTGGCTTCCAGCTGTGGAAAGATCTCGTCCGCTCCGGCGATCATCGACCGGAACTTAAACATCGAAAAAGGTTTCCCGTCGAGGCCCGTCCTGGTCTGGGCATAGAAAACCGGACCGGGCGAGGTCAGCTTGATCAGCAATGCTATCAGCAAAAAGAACGGGGTCAGGATCAGGAGACCGAGGCCGGCAATAATAATGTCCATCGTCCGCTTGATCAGCGCGTTCAGGCCTTTTAAACGGATCTCGGAAACCGTCAAGAGAGGCACGCCGGCCAGTTCGTCCACGTCCACCCGGCTGGCGATCAACTCGAGGATGCCGGGCACGATCTTGAACTCAACGCCGAACCGTTCGCATTCGGTGATGATATCGAGCGTTCTTTCGGCCGGAATATCGGTGCCGGCAATGATAACTTCATCAACCTTCTGCTTTTGGATGATATCTTTGATCTGTGATAGATCATCCGGTTCAATGATCCCTACCACCCGGTAACCGAGCCCCTGGTCGAGATTCATTTTCTCCGCCAGCGTCCGGCCGATCTCGCCGGCGCCCAGTATCAGCGTCCGGCGCACGCCGAGGCCACGGTAATGCAGCGCGCGGCCGGCCAGAAGGATGAAAAAACGCAGGAGAGAGAGCGACACAAAGGCGATCCACCAGACGTTGAGAATGACCAGGCGGGAGAACCAGAGCTCCCGGTAAAGAAAAAGCATGCCCAGCAGTATGAAAGTCGAAAGCGTGACGGCCCCGAACAGCGTCGCGATCTCATCGACCAATGCGGTGAATTTTTTATTTTCGTAGAGGCCGACCAGCTTGAAGACCGCCAGCCAGAGAAGCGTCACAAAAATCAGGACGCTGAGGTAGCGCTCAAAGATCGGCACCGAAGACGGCGTGATGAACAGCAATATCTTGAAGCGGAAATAATAAGCCAGGATGAAAGAAAAGACAATTAAGCCGGCGTCGGCCAGGACCTTGAAGATCATTTCAGCCGTTCCAGCACTTTGAAGAGCTCGATATTGTCGGGAAACCGCTGATAGGCGTCGGCGAATATCTGGCGCGCCTCCCCAACTTTGCCCAGCTTTTTGCTCAATTCTTCGGTCTTCAGAATGACACTGACCAGGGTCGGATTGATGATAAAAGCTTTTTCATACAGGGCCAGAGCTTCGTCCGGTTTGCCCAGTCGTTCATCGATCATGGCCTTTGTTTCGTAGGCCTCCGCGTAATAAGGGTCTATCTTCAGCGCGATGTCGGCGTTCCTCTCCGATTCCAGCAGCGCCTCTTTTTTCCCGCGATCATAGAGCGAAAGATAGAGGCGCGACAGCATGTAAAAATTATCCGCGTTGTACGGATCGATCAGGGTGCCGTAAATCAGATCGCGGGCGGCTTCGTCGTTCTTGCCCTGATTAAGGTAAGCGATGGCCAGATGGGAAACGGTCGTCCCTTCAAGCGGAAAAACATTCAACGACCGCGTGAGATCGTCGACCGCCTGGGTCAGGTGCCCCGCATCGAGATTGGTCTTGCCCGACTTAAAATAGACGTCGGAGAAAAATGAAAAGAACGAGATCCAGATCAAGAAAGTTCCGGCCAGGATGACCCCGGCGACCGGCAGCCAGGGAATATCATTAAGAGATATCTTGGCCGCTTTCGGTCCGGCTTCTTCTCCCTGGCCCAGGATCATAACCATCGCCCACATGATCCAGAACAGAGAAGTGATGGCCACCACGCCAAAGCTGAACTGGTTCTGGACAAGATAAGCGAGGCTGGCCGCCAGCAGGCCCGCTATCATCAATCTCTGCGGGTCGGTCGCAGTTTTGAGCTTAACAAAACCTGTCCGAAAGACCGTAAACAGTATCCCTAAATATAAGAAAAAAGAGATCAACCCTTTAGTGACCGGCACATCAAGCGTTTCGTTATGGTTGCGGTCCTGTTTGACATGGAACGTTTCTTTAAACCGAAAAAGCTCGGTCTCATAGCGCGGAAAAACCATTTTCAGGACCTCGGGCCCGATGCCGAAAAGCGGGTTATCGGCCACGATCCGAAAACCGCTTTTCCAGGTCTCGCCGCGGGAGCCCGCCGCCCCTTTTAGTTCCAGCTGGGCCGCTTCTTCGCCGGCCGATTTTATCTCCGTTTTCGTGGAGATCTCACCCGTAAAGCGCTCGAAAGGAGAATACTCGGGACGCAGCATGGTGAAGGCGGAAATGATAACAATGAACAAACCCAGCAGCGCGAGCTCCTTCCAGCTCTTAAATATCCAGTGCCGGCCCGCGACCAGCACAAACAGAACCCCACCCGTAAAAAAGCCCATATAACCGCCGCGGCTTTGCGTGTAAAGCAAACAGATATAGATCAGGATCAGACAGCTGCCGAAGAGCAGATCGAGGATCAGCGGGTGGAGCTTCTGATAATTAAAGGCAAAAAGCAGGGTACCGGCCGTTATTATGGCGAAGCCGGAGTACCAGAGAAAGACATCGCTCGCGTCAAGAAAATAGATCATAAAGACAAAACCGACCTGGCTGAATAAAAAATAACCGAGCGGCGTCAGTTGTTCGAACCAATCGATCTCCGGCGCGGCTTTCTTTTCTTCCAAAAACAGGACCAGGCCCAGGAAAAAAGCCATTAAGATATAAGCGGCCAAAAAGTTGGGTTGGCCGATCGTTCCGATGACCCTCTGCCAGGTTACCACCCCTCCCCACATATACGGGTCCAATTCCTGCCGCTGGATGACGCCATAGACGGACATGATGGTCGCCGAAGAAACCACGGCGACAATGATCCTTTTGAGCTGTTCGAACGAAAAGATGTAATTGGTTACTATAAAGAAAGAGAGGCCGAAAAGATACCAGGTGGACAGACCTTCGAACCGGCCGTAAAACCCGACAAAACTGGTATAAACATGGACCGAGGTCAGGGTCGCGACGGTCGTGATCAAAAGGTAAGCCAGGATGGGCCAGTCGAGCACCGTCCGGATAAAACGGTGTTCCTTTGTTACGATCAACTTGATCGCCCAGACGCCTAATGTCACAATAACAAAAGCTCGGAGCCAGGCGACCTTGGTGCCGGAAAAAACGATGCCCAGCCGGCGGTCAAAGATGATCGGGATAAGGAAAACGATGACCAGGAGCATGATCTCGATCACAAGATCGTAGGTCAAGAACCCGGCGAGCCGTGATCTTTTTTCAGTTGGCGCGGTTTTAAGAGCCGGACGATTTTTCTTCATATTTTTCCTTTATAAAATCTTCCATTTTTTTCTTAAAGACGCTTTTATCGTATTTTAATGCCTGCCGTCTGATCCGTTGCTTGTCGAACAGCTCGAATTTTGAGCGATTGACGGCCCGGACCAGGGCGGCCGGAGTTTGCTCGTCAAAAAAGACGCCGGTTTCACCCTCGACGACCGTTTCAACCGCGCCGCCGGCCCTGAAAGCGATGACCGGCCGGCCGGCCGCCATGGCTTCGACCGGCGCGATGCCAAAATCCTCTTCGCCCGGAAAGACCAGCGCCCGGCACTCGGCCAGCTGGCCCGCGATCTGCTCGTCGGTTTGGCCGCCCAGGAACGAAACGTTCGGGCCGGCCAGTTTCTGCAGCCGGCCCCGGTCCGGCCCGCGGCCGATGATCCGGAGCGGCAAGCCCAGCTCGTTAAAGGCCTCGATCGCCAGGTCAACCCGCTTGTACGGGTTGAGCCGCGAAACGATCAGATAATAATCCCGGTCGATCTCCGAGATCCGGA
>JAQUOB010000092.1 GCA_028717325.1 Candidatus Margulisiibacteriota bacterium | reverse complement strand
GCGCACCCAGATATTCATGGAGATCCGCTTTTTTGATATTGAACTTCACGTCTTCTTTGCCTTTGACGATCTTGGTCGCGATCTTGCGCAGTATCGTCGCGATATCGCGCTCCAGGTTCCTGACGCCAGCTTCGCGGGAATATTCCTGGATGATCTCCACCAGCGCGTCTTCACCAAATTCGACTTTGTTTTTTTTCAACCCGTGTTTTTCCAGCTCCCGCGGTATCAAATAACCTTTACAGATACCGAGTTTTTCCTCTTCCGTGTAGCCCGACATCTCGATCACTTCCATCCTGTCCTGCAGGGGCCGGGGTATCGGCTCGCGGGTGTTGGCGGTCGTGATGAAAAAGACGTCGGAGAGGTCAAAAGGGACTTCGAGGTAATGGTCGGAAAATTCCTTGTTCATTTCCGGATCGAGCACTTCGAGCAGGGCGGCCGCCGGATCGCCGCGGAAATCCTGTCCCATTTTGTCGACCTCATCCAGCAGAAAGACCGGATTGTTCACGCCGACCTTGTGGATCGACTGGATGACGCGGCCGGGCAGAGAACCGACGTAAGTGCGCCGGTGGCCGCGGATCTCGGCCTCGTCGCGCACCCCGCCGAGCGCCACGCGGGTAAACTTGCGGCCCATCGCCCGGGCGATCGAGCGCGCCACCGAAGTTTTGCCGACGCCGGGCGGGCCGACCAGGCAGAGGATCGTGCCCCCCATTTTCCCGGTCAGCTGAAGGACGGCAAAATATTCAAGTATTCTCTCTTTGACTTTTTCCAGGCCGTAATGGTCTTCGTTCAATATCTTTTCGACTTCTCCGATATCCAGTTTGCTTTTCGACTTCTTCTTCCAGGGCAGTTCGATCAGCCAGTCAAGATACGTCCTGATGACCGAGGCCTCGGAGGCCATGGCGGGCATCTGGCCCAGCCGCTCGACCTCTTTTTCCGCCCGCTCTTTGATCTCGGGCGGCAATTTTGCCTCATCGATCTTTTTACGCAGTTCGGCCAGCTCCGGCTGGGCAAATTCGTCCTCTTCGCCCAGCTCTTCCTGGATCGCCCTCATTTTTTCCTTGAGATAATATTCTTTCTGGACTTTTTCGATCTGCTTGCGGACCTTGCCCTGAAGTTTTTTCTCGACGTTGAGCACTTCGATCTCTTTGTCCATGATCTCCGAGAGTTTCTTCAGGCGTTTTTCGACGGTCAGTGCCTCAAGTATCGCCTGTTTTTCGTCGACCTTCAGCGTCAGGTAAGAAGAAACGAGGTCCGCTAGCCGGCCGGGATTATCGACGTTGATGATCGACATCAGGGTTTCCGAGGGGATGCGCTTGTTCAGCTTGACGTAATCCTCGAACTGCTTGACCACCAGGCGCACCAGGGCTTCGGCTTCGGACGAGAACTCCTCCGGCTCCGGGATGCGGGCGATCGCGACGCGATAATACGGGGTTTCCTGCGTGAATTTTTCGATGCGGACGCGGCAGATACCCTCGACCAGGACCTTGGTCGTGCCGTCCGGCAGGGAAAGCATCTGGACGATCTCGGACAAAGTGCCGATCGCGACGATATCTTTGGGCCCCGGCTCCTCCACTTCCTCGTTCTTTTGAGAAGCAAAAACGACCATTTTCTCTTTGGCCAGGGTATCTTCGAGGGCCTTGACCGATTTGTTGCGGCCGATAAAAAGCGGGACGATCATCTGCGGAAAGACGACCATGTTGCGCAGCGGTATAAGCGGAAGCTCCTCTTTCCACTCACCGAGTTTTTCGGGTCTGTGTTTGTCCGGCTTTTGTTCAGGCATGCCTATTTCTTTTTTTCGGGACCCAGCGCTTTGCCCTTGATCGAAGTGATAACCTCGTCAATTATGCCGTATTTGACCGCTTCGTCGGCGCCCATGTAAAAATCGCGGTCGGTGTCTTTTTCGACTTTCGACAGTGCCTGGCCGCTGTGCTTGGCCAGGATCTCGTTGAGCAATCTCTTGATCCGGAGTATCTCCTGGGTCTGGATCTCGATATCGGTCGCCGCGCCCTGCGCGCCGCCCAGCGGCTGGTGGATCATGATGCGGGCGTTGGGCAGAGCGTAGCGCTTGCCCTTTTGGCCGGCCGACAAAAGCAGCGCCCCCATGGACGCCGCCTGGCCGATGCAGATCGTCGAGATCGGCGTCGAAAGATATTGCATCGTATCGTAAATAGCCAGGCCGGCCGTGACCACGCCGCCCGGCGAGTTGATATACATGTAAGTATCTTTGTTGGCGTCCTCCGATTGGAGGAACAAGAGCTGGGCGATGATCAGGTTGGCCACGTCGTCATCGACCGCGCCGCCGACAAAAATGATCCGGTCCTTCAATAAGCGGGAAAAGATATCGAACGCCCGCTCCCCCCTGGCGCTCTGCTCCACCACCATCGGGACCATCTGGGCTTTTTCAATCATGATTTTTTCTCCTCCTTAATTTTTACGCTGGCGTGCTCAATTAGAAAATCCAACGCTTTTTTCCTAATTAAATACTCCTCGATATATTTCCGGCTGTCCTGGTTGAGCCGTTTTTCCGCTTCGGTGTGATCCTGGCCGAAAGATTGCGCCATGGCTTTTATCTCGGCCTGCATCTCTTCGGGCGTAACTTCGATCTTTTCCGCCGCCGCCACCGCTTTCAAAACGATCTTGCCCCGGACCCTGATCTCGGCCGATTTTTTCAGGTCATCTCTCAAGGCCTTCTCTTCCTTCTGCGCTCCCCTCAAATAATCCTCGAGGGTCAGCCCGCTCTGCGCCAGAGAAGTCCTTAATTCGTCCTGCATGATATCGATCTCTCGATCGACCATGGCCGGTGGGACTTCGACTTTGGCGTCGGCGCCGGCCGCCGCGATCGCCTGGTTCCTTAGGTCCGCATCGGCTTCCGCTTTCTTCTCCTCAAGCATGGCCCGATTGACCTCTTCTTTCAACTCGGCCAGCGTGCCGAACCGGCTGACCTTTTTGGCGAATTCATCGTCGAGCGGCAGGAGCTCTTTTTTACCTTCGGCGTTAACGGTCGAGAATCTGTCCTGCAGGCGGCCCAGGGTCTCGAACACCTCCGCCTCGGGGACATCGGCGGCTTTCTTTTCCAGTTTGATCCCTTTATATTTGCCGAGCTTGACCTCGGGATAAACATCGACGGCAAGTTTAAAAAGGAAAGGCTTATCTTTGGCCTGCTGGGTGATCTCGACGCTGGGATAATCGACCGGATCGATCTTGCTTGTCTCGATGATCTCTGAATATTCTTCGGCGATCAGGTCCTGGGCGGCGCGCTGTTCGACCGCTTCGAGGTTGAGGGCGCCTTCGAGTATTTTGCGCGGGGCTTTGCCCGGCCGGAAACCGGCGATCCTGATCTCTTTGCCGGCGGCAGCGAGGGCGTTATCATAGCTTTTTTGGAAACGGGAATAATCTTCTTCGATTTCCAAAAAGACTTTATTGCCTTCCCGTTTCTGCGTCAGGATCTTCATTGATAATATTATACTATAATTTAGTCGTTGCTTGCAAACCAAATACACCTCACCCGCTAACTCTATACCGTCCCCCCTCTCCATCTTCGATGGAGAGGGGAAAGACATTATGCTATAATAAAAAATCATGATAAAGCACAAAGAATTACAGCGCTGGATCAAGGAATGCGCCGAGCTGTGTAAACCGGACCGGATCGTCTGGTGCGACGGCTCAGAAGTTGAAAAGATCCGGCTGGAGAAAGAGTCCTTCAAGACCGGCGAGCTCATCGAATTAAACCAGAAAAAACTGCCCGGTTGCGTTTATCACCGCACCTCCGCCAACGACGTGGCCCGAACCGAACACCTGACCTACATCTGCACACCCAACAAGCGGAATGCCGGACCGACCAATAACTGGCTGCCGCCCCAGGAAGGCTACCGCCGGGCCGGCGAGATATTCAAGAACTCAATGCGCGGGCGCACCATGTACGTCATCCCATTCTCGATGGGGCCGGTCGGTTCTCCCTTCAGCAAGGTTGGGGTCGAACTGTCGGACAGCATTTACGTCGTCCTCAACATGAAGATCATGACGAGGATGGGCAAACCGGTGCTCGACTATTTAGAAAAGACCCAGGCGACCTTTACCAAATGCCTGCACAGCAAAGCCGACCTTGACGTCAACCGCCGGCTGATCCTGCATTTTCCCGAAGACAACGCGATCTGGAGCGTCGGTTCCGGTTACGGCGGCAACGTCCTGCTCGGCAAAAAATGCCTGTCGCTGCGTATCGGCAGCTACCTCGGCGAAAAAGAGGGCTGGCTGGCCGAGCACATGCTGATCATGGGGATCGAAGACCCGTCCGGCCGCGTTTCCTATATCGCCGCCGCGTTTCCCAGCGCCTGCGGCAAGACCAATCTCGCCATGCTGCTGCCCCCTGAAGGCCTGAAACGCAAGGGCTACCGCATCTGGACCGTCGGCGACGACATCGCCTGGATGCGGATCGATACCGACGGTAAACTCTGGGCGGTCAACCCGGAATACGGGCTGTTCGGCGTGGCACCGGGAACAAATTCCAAGACCAACCCTAATCTGATGACAGCTATTTCCAAAAACACTATCTATACCAACGTGCTGTTGAAAAAAGACAAAACCGTCTGGTGGGAAGGCGGCGACGGCACGATTCCCAAGGACGGCGTCAACTGGCAGGGTAAAGCCTGGAAGCCGGGACAGCTGGACGATAATCGGGAGCCTATCCTGGCGGCGCATCCTAACTCGCGCTTTACCGTCCCGATCACGCAAGTGCCGTCGGTCACCAACCGGATCGACCATCACCACGGCGTGCCGATCTCGGCGATCATCTTCGGCGGCCGGCGAGCCAGATTGGCTCCGCTGGTCTACGAATCGTTCAACTGGCAGCACGGCGTCTTCGTCGGCGCGACCATGGCCTCGGAGCGGACTGCGGCCCAGGTCGGCAAACAGGGGGAAGTTCGCCGCGATCCCATGGCCATGCTCCCTTTCTGCGGCTACAACATGGGCGATTACTTCAAGCACTGGCTCGCCATGGGAAAAACAATGACGCCGCCGCCCAAGATATTCAACGTCAACTGGTTCCGGAGAGACGACGACGGCAATTTTCTCTGGCCGGGCTTCGGTGAAAACCTGCGTGTCCTGGAATGGATCATCAGCCGCTGCAAGAACGAGATCGAAGGGGTGGAAACACCGATCGGCTACCTGCCCCATGAGAACGACATCGACCTGACCGGCCTGCGCATGCCGCGGGAAAACATGAAAAAGCTGCTGACGATCAATAATAAAGATTGGAAGCAGGAAGCGGCGAGCATTAGCGAGTTCTTCAAAACCTTCGGCAACGACCTGCCCAAAGAGATGAGCCACGAGTTAAAGGCGCTGGAAAAACGGCTGGGGTAGAAGAAAAATAGCGGGGGTGGGATTTGAACCCACGACCTTCAGGTTATGAGCCTGACGAGCTACCGGGCTGCTCCACCCCGCGATATTGTGATATAATTTTAGCATGGTTGAACTTAAACTACAAGCGAACCTGTCCCAGACGCTTGAGCTGCTCCTCTCGCCCCGCCTGCTGCAGATGCTGAAAGTGCTTAGCCTCCCCTACCTCGAATACGTCGAGCAGGTGAACAAGGAAGCCGAAGAAAACCCGGTGATGGAGGTTGAGCGCTCCGACGAATATGTCGAATTTCTCTCCTACCTGACCTCCGACAGAAAGATCAAGAAAGA
>JAQUOB010000091.1 GCA_028717325.1 Candidatus Margulisiibacteriota bacterium | reverse complement strand
GAGATTGTTCCCCGTCCCGCAAAGTTGTATCAAATATTTTAATTTTTCTGGACATGGTGTATACTATACAGATTATGAGTAAAAAAATCAAGATTATCGGGGTTATCACGCCGGGGGGTGACGCGCCTGGAATGAATACCGCTATCCGCGCGGTGGTCAGGACGGCGATCTATAATAATCTGAAGATCTACGGCATCGAGCGCGGCTGGGACGGGCTGGTCGAAGGCAAGATCGTCAATATGGAACTCCAGTCGGTCGGCGGGATCATCAACCGCGGCGGTACGATACTGCATACCCACCGCTGCCCGGAATTCAAGCAGAAAGCCACCCGGCTGAAGGCGATCACTAACTTGCGGGCTTTTAATATCGAAGGGCTGGTCGTGATCGGCGGCGACGGTTCGATCCGCGCCTCCAACGAGCTTAGCAAGGAATCGGGCCTTCCCATCATCAATATCCCGGCGTCGATCGATAACGATATCTACGGCACCGATTACAGCATCGGTTTCGATACGGCGGTCAATACCGCGGTCGAGGCGATCGACAAGATCAGGGACACGGCCACTTCGCATGAACGCGTGTTCGTGATCGAGGTCATGGGCCGCTACAATGGCTTTATCGCTTTGGATGTAGGATTGACGGCCGGGGCGGAAGCGATATTGATCCCCGAGATCCCTTTCAATCTCGATGCTATCGGCCAGAAGCTGAAATACGGCCAGCAAAGAGGTAAATCGAGCTTTATCGTTGTCGTGGCGGAAGGCGCGGCCAAAGCAGTCGATGTAGCCGCCCATTTTAAGAAAAGGACCAGCTTGGACGTTCGTGTCAGTGTGCTCGGCCATATGCAGAGAGGCGGGGCTCCCAGCGCGCTGTCACGCGAAGTCGCCTGTAAATTGGGCTCGCGGGCGGTCCAACTGCTGATCGAAGGCAAGGGCGGCTTAATGGTCGGCACGCTCTCCGACAAGATCGTTGAAACGCCGATCGAAGAAGTTATCAGGCGCAAGAGGAAAATAGACACCGCGACTTATAAACTGGCTAATATGCTGGCGTCATAGGCCCGAGGGCATTGATCAGATCCTGAGCAGCCAGTCTTTCAGAATGGTTCTCCAGTCGGGGCCCAGGAATTTTTCCGCTTCCGGATTTTGACACAGGAGTTCTTCACCAGGCATATGAGGGTTCAGCTCCGCGAAGTTTTTCAGCACGAAAGGCGTTATGACGACCATAGTTGATTCAAATAATTCTTGGATGCTAAGTTCGATCGTTCCAAAGAGAAAGACGAATCGAGCGGGATCTTTCCGTATCAGATCATCCAGTTTAAGATAAGCATTGTCTGTCTGATCGTTCGGCGGCAGAATTGTTTTAATGACCGGAACGGCCCCGGGATGTTTGTGCTCGTTGGAGAGTTCATGAGCAACTGCCAGCAAGATCAGTTCTCTCATTTTAAAGTTCAGGCCGTTCAACTTCGCGAACAGCTCTTTAATGGTAAATATTTTATTCTGCCCTTCAAGGGAAAAAACAAGACTGGCCTTTTTCTGGTCAAGGCGTTTGGGTTTTCCGGGGCCCTTTCCGCCTCCGCGGAATACTTTCATATCGTTCATGCATCATTATCCGCGGGCGGGATTAAGAATTTCACCAAAAAGATGAACTGGCAGTCGGGCGGAGGGATTAATAGTAATCAACCGCGTTGCGCATTTGGAAGAGTTGATGGTCTTGCGGCACAAAACGTCCGCCTTTAACTTCCAATAGATTGCGCGCCACGATCTTATCGGCTTCCAGCCCCGGGTAAACCCCGAATTTTCCGTCTTTCATGAATTGGAAGATCGCGTCGCCGTAACGCAGCCCCAATATTCTGTCCATGACATGGGCGACGCCGCCGCGGATGGCGTGGCCGCAGTTCTGGTAGCGGTATTCGAACCCTTTGGTGTGTTTCTCCAGAATAGCGAAGATGTATTCGCCGATGCCGCCGAGTTGTTCGTTGCCGAACGAGTCTTTCTTTTTCGGCATTTCGTCGCGTGCTTTGACCAATGCATACTTAGGGTCAGCTTTGACGGCATCCAGCATCTCTTTGTGCCGTTTGTTGACCGCCTCCGGGTAACGGGTGTCGAACAGGCGCACCCCTTCGGAAACGACTACGATACAGTGCTGTTTCTTACTGATGGCGTGCTCAACTTGCTTGACGACATTATCGAGGTTCAGGTTCTCTTCGGGGAGCAAAGTGACTTCGGCCCCGCCGGCGATCCCGGCCCAGAGTGCCACCCAACCGGCGGACCGGCCCAAAAGCTCGACCACGAAGCACCGGTTATGGGATTCAGCGGTCGTGCGGATGTTTTCGATAAAATGGACAGCTTCCTCAACGGCCGATTCAAATCCATAAGTCATCTCTGTCCCGTAGACATCGTTGTCCATTGTCTTGGGAGCGCCGAACATCGGGAAAATGTACTGTTGGCCGAGCTTGCCGGCCGCGCCTAAAGTATCATCGCCACCGAGCACCGCCAGGCAGTCGATGTTGAGCTTCTTCAGGTTCGCCATCGCTTTTTCGGGCAGTTTCTTTTCGATGTTCTCCTTCGAGAAAAGATTGGTGCGGGAAGATTTTAAAATGGTCCCGGCGACGGTAAAAGTTTCTTCAATGTCGAGCAAAGCCAGCGGTTTAACGATCCTGTCCATTTCTTTGTCTGGATCGCGGGTCAGTGATTTCCATCCTTCCAGCAGCCCGACCAGCTCCATCTTTTCATCCGCGGGCAGGGTGAGGTTGGCCTGGCTGATCCGCCGTAACAGCCCGACTATCACCGCGTTATGCCCGGCGCAATCGCCGCCGCCGGTCAGGATGCCGATCCGTCTGATATTGATCTCTTTGCCCTGGAACTTGACTTTCATTGTTTACGCCTTTCCCGCCGAACCTAAAACATTCGTATTCTTCGCAATAATGACTTTTTTCAGCTCCTCGCGCGCCGGTCCCAGATATTTTCTCGGATCGAACTCGGCCGGCGATTCCGCAAAGACCTTTCTGACGATAGCGGTAACGACCATCCTGCCGTCGGTGTCAATATTGATCTTGCAGACAGCAGATTTTGCGGCTTCCCTCAATTGATCTTCCGAAACTCCGACAGCATTTTCCAGTTTGCCGCCGTATTTATTTATCATTTGTACGTATTCTTGAAGTACCGATGATGCCCCGTGCAGGACGATCGGAAATCCGGGTAATCTCTTTTCAACTTCATGCAGAATATCAAAACGAAGGGGAGGGACTGATTCGCCCGGCTTCACTTTGAACTTATAAGCGCCGTGCGAAGTGCCGATCGAGATGGCCAGCGAATCGACGCCGGTCCGTTTGACGAAATCCTCAACCTGGGCCGGGTCGGTGTAAGTATGCTTTTCCGCCTTAACTTCGTCCTCGATACCCGCCAGCACGCCAAGTTCGCCCTCAACGGTAACGTCGAACTGGTGGGCGTACTCAACGACCTGTTTGGTCAGAGCGATATTGTCCTCATAAGTGTGGCTGGAGCCGTCGATCATGACGGAAGAAAAACCGTGGTCGACGCATGATTTACAAAGCTCGAAAGTATCACCGTGGTCAAGATGCAGGCAGATAGGGATATTGCTCTTCAGGTCTTTGCGGCACATCTCGACCGCACCCTTAGCCATCCAGTAGAGCAGGGTCTGGTTGGCGTATTTGCGGGCACCGCTACTAACCTGGATGATGACCGGAGAATTGCTCTCCGCACAGCCGCCGATGATCGCCTGCAGCTGCTCCATATTATTGAAGTTATACGCCGGGATCGCGTATTTCCCCGCCATCGCCTTTTTGAACATTTCCCGAGTGTTGACGACCCCTAATTCTTCGTATAATTTCTTTGCCATTTTATTCTCCTTTTCATATTTTATTTTTATCCAGAACAATTATATATGAAGCGCTAAAGAGTTTCAACGGGCGCAATATTTATGCTCCCGGATCCGATAAGCATTTTAGTATGGTAGTGAATATTTACAACAACGGCCAACTCTCCGGATATTATTCCGACAATCAATGTGTTGCGTCTGAAGATGATCCTGTCCCTGCAACAAATAAACCGGCAGCGTCTCCGGACAGGGCGCAACCGGTTCAGCATAAGCCGAATGTTCGGGCTGAGATCGTCAGCGGATTGTTCGGTGTATTTATGGGTTGTTCCGGCGCGGCGGATAACTGCCGGGACGTAAGTGAACTGCTGGGCTCTTGCGATCGTCTGAACATCCCTTTTGATTTCACCGGCCAGGATCCACCGGAAAAGATCGCTTATATGTCTAACCTGACCAGCGAAGCGCTAGCCATGATCCCGGCCTGTTTCCTTAACGGCGTGATAAAGATTGAATTCGTTCCTGTACTCGACCGTTTGGCAAGAGCCTCGATCAACATGCAGAACAAAACGACCACGGTCTTTATCCGCTCCGGAACAATTGAGGTCGAGCCGCAACCCCAATTTACCGCCCCTTTTTGGGTTGAACAGGTTATCCACGAGATCGCGCACCACGTGCAGCAGACAACCTGCGACGACCGGGGGTTTAACCAGATATCATGGGATGGTAAAGCGACTACGTTCGATGATTTTGTTTCGGGCTATGCTTCGAGCGCCAAGATTGAGGATTTTCCGGAATCGTTTGCGATGTACATTTACAACCCCGGACAGTTCCGCTGGTTGGCTGCGCGCAGCGCGCAGGTGCAGGCCAAGTATGAGCTACTAAAGAGAGAGTATTTTGGCGGTCAGGAGTTCAGCCGGCCCTGGGACCGGCTTGATGCTGGAGCGATGCACTTTCAGCACAGCGAATTGGCCGAAGCCTTGATTGCTTACAACGATTTTGACCTCGAGCACGGCGGCGAACCGGGAGCCGCAGAGGCATTGGAAATAAGATTGACAGGCGATCTGACGTACAGATATATCAGTCAGACATTAGTTCAGCAGCCGAGAGAAAAGAAGATCGAGGAGCTCCGCAATCTAATAGCAGCCTATGCGAACGTGTATCCTAAGTTGACGGTAATTGTTCAGAAGACGATCGATCGGCTGACTAATACTTAATTAACTTGACGAAGCTGTCTACTTTTAAGCTCGCTCCGCCCACTAATCCGCCGTCAATATCCGGCTTAGCCATCAGTTCTTTGATGTTTTCCGGCTTAACCGACCCGCCGTAGAGGATGCGAATATTTGCGGCAACGTCTTTCGGTAATAATTTTCTTATGTAAGCGTGAACTTCCTGCGCCTGCTCCGGTGTTGCCGTCTTGCCGGTGCCGATAGCCCAGACCGGCTCATAGGCGATTATAATCTTTTCCCAGTCCCCAGTCCCCAGCCCCTTAGTCCCTTCCTTTATCTGCCGTTCAATAACCTTAAAAGTTTCGTTCTTCTCCCTTTGCTCGAGAGTTTCGCCGACGCAGACGATCGGCAGCAAGTTATGCTTGAGGGCGGCAAAGATCTTTTTGTTGACCGTTCCGTCCGTTTCGCCGAAATATTGCCGGCGTTCCGAGTGGCCGATAATGACGTAGGTGCAGCCGACCGACTTCAGCATCGGCGCGGAGACTTCGCCGGTGAAAGCCCCTTCATCTTCCCAGAAAAGATTTTGGGCGCCGACAGCCACGTTGCTGTCGCAAAGGATATCGCAAACATCCTGAAGGTGGGTTAATGGAGGGCAGACTAAGATCGTCCTATCATGAACGTCGGCAACCAGGGGCTTTAATTTAGTCGCGAAATCTTTCGCTTCGCTGACTGTTTTATACATTTTCCAGTTCCCGGCAATTATCGGTTTTCTCATTTATATATCCTTT
>JAQUOB010000090.1:3304-5840 GCA_028717325.1 Candidatus Margulisiibacteriota bacterium | reverse complement strand
GCAGGCGGCCACGAAGTCATCGAGAATTTTATTGACCACGTGTTCATGGAAAGTTCCGATGTTTCGGTAGGAAATAAAGTACAGCTTCAGCGATTTGAGTTCCACTAATTTTTTCGCCGGCGTGTATTCGATCTTAATGGTCGCGAAATCGGGCAGGCCGGTTTTCGGGCAGACGCAGGTGAACTCCGGAAACTCGATGTTTACCGTGTATTCTTTGTCCGGGTACTGGTTGTCAACAACTTCAATCATCTAAATTTATTCATTTCGTCGCGGAGTTTTTTGGCCTCCGCGCCCGGATCGGCGGAGTAGAGGATACTGCGCGAAGCGTTGATGACGGCGCGCCGGCCGCCGTACTTAACCGATTTCTCCAAATCGCCCCCCTGGGCGCCGACCCCGGGGATCAGGATCGGCATCTCGCCGGCGATTTTTCTGATCTCTTTGATCTCCGCCGGCTTGGTCGCGCCGACCACTAGCCCGCAATTGCCGTAATGGTTCCATTCTTTGACGTGCCGGGCGACCGTTTTATATAAAGGCTCGTCGCAGCCCAGGAGCTGGAAATCTTTAAAGCCCGCGTTGCTCGTCAGGCAAAGCACAAAGACCCCTTTTTCCTGATAATCAAGGAACGGCTGGACGGAATCGTGTCCCATATAGGGATTGACCGTGACCGCGTCGGCTTTAAATACTTCGAAAGCGCTCTTGGCGTAGGCGTTCGACGAATGCCCGACGTCGCCGCGTTTAGCGTCGAGAATGACCGGCAGGCCCGCGTCGTGGATATAATCGATGGTTTTTATGAGAGAACTGAGCCCGTAAAGGCCGTACATTTCATAAAAGGCGCTGTTCGGTTTATAAGCGCAGACGAAATTCTTGGTCGCGTCGATGATCTCTTGGTTGAAGAGAAAAATGGGGTCGTTGCCGGCCAGGAATTTTTGAGGCAGACGGCCCAGGTCCACATCCAGACCGACGCAGAGCAGGCTGTTATTCTTCTCGACAGCCCGGTCTAACTGCTCGACGAACTTCATGCCACCTCTTCAAAGCCCTCTTCTTCGCTCTCGGCTTCTTCGGCCTCTTTTTCGGCGCGTGCTCGTTCTTTTTCGGCGATCATGTCCCCGATCGTGATCTTCTTCTCTTCGGCCGTGGGAGCGGTGGTGGGTTCTTTGGGCGGCGCGGCCTTTTTCTCCCGTTCAAGCAGGACGTCTTTGATCGAGAGGCCGATCCGCTGCTCTTCCGGCAGAACACGCAGTATCTTAACGTCGACAACGTCGCCGATCTTAACGGCATCGCCCGGGTTCTGGACGGGCCGGATCGAGAGTTCCGAAATGTGGATCAGTCCTTCCAGGCCGTGCTCGAGCTCGGCAAAAGCGCCGAACTTGGCAAAGCGCAGTATCTTGGCTTTGACGATCTGCTTCGGTTTATAAAGTTCAGCCGCATTGACCCAGGGGTCGGGTTGAAGCTCTTTCAGGCCGAGCGAGACTTTTTTATTGGTCCGGTCGACCCCCAGCACAAAAACGTCGATCTCATCGCCGCTTTTTAAGACCTCCGAAGGATGTTTGACCCTTTTCCAGGAGAGCTCCGACAGATGGATCAGGCCTTCGACGCCGCCCAGGTCGACGAACGCGCCGAAAGTTTTCAGGTTTTTGACCTTGCCGCGGCGGACCTGGCCGACTTCCAATTCGTTTAAGATCTTATCGGTATCCGATTTTTCTTTTTCGCCGGCCGCCATTTTATTGGACAGCACGATCTTGCCCTGGCGCTGGTTGACCTCGATCACTTTGAGTGAAATGACCCGGCCGACGAAGGCGTCAAGCGATTCTTCGCCGGTTTTTGTGACTTGAGAGGCGGGGACAAAGCCGCGGATGCCGTCGCAATCAACGACCAGGCCGCCTTTCAGCGCCTGCAGGACCTTGCCGGACAGCAGAGTCCTTTTGTGGTAAGCGTCCAGGGCGAACTTCCACTTGCGCTCATAGTCGGCACGTCTTTTGGAGAGGACGACATAGCCCTCTTTATTTTCGATGTTCTCGATATAAACACTGATAACATCGCCGACCTTGACGACCTCTTCCGGGGAACCGGGCTGACGGTCGGAGAGTTCTTCGGTGGGGATCAGCCCGTCGGCTTTATAATTGATATCGACCAGCACGCCCGAAGGGTCGACTTTCAAAACCTTGCCTCTGACGATATCGCCGGCTTTGTATTCCTTAAAAGTCGCTTCGTAACCCGAAGGCGGCGGGGGTGGCGCGGCTTTTTCTTTGGCCGCGGGTTTTGGTTTCTCGGCCGGCTTGGGGGCGGGCGGGAGCGAAGTTGCCTTGAACTCTTCTTTTTTGGTTTCGACGGCAACGGGTGAAGGTTTAAAGGGGGTGGCAGCTGGTTTTTCCGACACCTTTTTGTTTTCTTCAAGGGTTTGCCTGATCAGCTCTTCGACTTCGGAAAACTCGGCCTCTCCCTTGCCTTTATCGATAGAAGTGCCTTTAAAATCTTCTGCCATAGCGTCTTAAGGATACCATAAAAAGGGAGGGGGGTCAATGGTGGGAGAGGGGCT
>JAQUOB010000090.1:0-3204 GCA_028717325.1 Candidatus Margulisiibacteriota bacterium | reverse complement strand
AAGGCGCGCCCGGCAGATAGCCCTCGCTGCCGTCCCCGTAAACGAATTCGATGTTGGTGTAACCCAGCTTCGACAGTATCTTTTTGGCGTTTTCTGACAGGGCCGGCACCCGTTCGATCGTATAAACTTTGGCGCCGATCTCGGCCAGGATCGCCGACTGATAACCGGAGCCGGTGCCGACCTCCAAAACTTTTTCGCCGCCGGAAAGCTTAAGCAGTTCGGTCATGATCGCCACCATATAGGGCTGGGAAATCGTTTGCCCGTCGCCAATGGGCAGGGCGCCGTCATCATAAGCGGAGGCTCGAAGAGCTTCGGGGACAAACTCATGGCGGGGCACGCGGGAGAAAGCGTCAAGAACTTTTTCATCTTTTATCCCGCGGGGAATAAGCTGGCTCTCGACCATTTCCCGGCGCAGCGCGGCAAAGTTGTTCACGTCAGAATATTACACCAAAAGAAATATATTGACAATTTCCACAGAACCTCTAAAATTAAATCGTGAAGACCGCGACAGAAGTTAAATACGGCTTCGGCCCGCACTTAATGCTCGATTGTTACGGCTGTCCGAAAGAGAAGCTGGCCGACATGGACCTGATCTTTGCCACGCTCGATTCTTTTCCCGCCAAGATCGGCATGAACAAGATCATGCCGCCCTATGTTTTTAAATACACGGGCAAAGTTCCCGAGGACTGGGGCGTCTCCGGCGTCGTGCTGATCGCCGAATCGCACATCTCGATCCATACTTTTCCCGACAAGGAACACGCTTTCATCGATATATTTTCCTGCAAGGATTTTGATACCGATTACGCCCGGCGGGAGCTGCTTGACGTCTTTACCGCGACCCATCATGAGGTCATTCTGCTCAACCGCGGCGTGGAATTCCCCAAGAATATCCGCCGCGCGGCCGACCTGGTCAATCGCGAGCGGAGAGAACTTAGCGAACGACCGCGCATCTATCATTAATTAATGGCCTCTAAATTTGCCATCATTGCCTGTCCTCACGAAGCGACCACCAGTTACGGCCAAGGGACCAAAGCCGGCCCGGCGGCGATCTTGAAAGCTTTGCCTTATGTCGAGAACTTTGACGAAGAGCTGGGGCGGGAGATGGTCGCTAAGGGTAGCCTTGAGATCCTCAAATCAGTTACCGTCACGAGTCTCGGGTCACGAGTCGCGCGTCTATTGAAAGAAGAGAAAATCCCGGTCATTCTTGGCGGGGAGCATTCGATCACCCCGATCGCCGTCAAAGCTTTTGCCGGTCGCTATAAAAACCTTTCCGTCCTCCAGCTTGACGCTCACGCCGACCTGCGTGATTCCTATAAAGGCAAAAAGAACAGCCATGCCTGTGCCCTGCGGCGGGTGCTGGAGATCTGCCCGGCGGTCCAGGTCGGCATCCGCAGTCTCTCGATCGAGGAATGGGAATGGGCCAAAAAAACGGGGCAGATCGATAAGATCCATTTTGCCGAAAAACTGGAGCTGGTTGACAAGATCGAACACCAGCTGCGCAAGGACGTTTACATTACGATCGATGTTGATGTTTTCGATCCGGCCGTCATACCGGCGACCGGCACGCCCGAGCCGGGCGGTCTCTTCTGGTACGAGGTTTTGGACATTCTCAAAGGCGTCTGCGCGACCAAGAACGTCGTTGGTTTTGACGTGGTCGAACTCTCGCCCCGCCGGGGGGACATCGCCTCCGATTTCACCGCTGCTAAACTGGTCTATAAACTCATCGGTTTTCTTTCCAAATAAAGCTAAAAAATCGGTTTTTGCTGAAATTTTTGCTGCTGCCGGCCGAAGTATAAACAAAGGCAGGATTATGAGTATACGATTACGCCGCATTTCATCATATAGTCTGACCAGGCAGCAATTTGAGCGGGCCAGGCTGAGCCGGTTTAAGCATTCGCAGATACAACAGGCTCAAGCCGGAGAAAGCCTGCCGCCAGCTGGGCCCGAGCGGAAGAATCTCTGGTCCGAAGTTTCCCTCGACACGGCCGAGGCGTTATTCCACCAGTTGCCGATCGCTGCCCATATCTTGACCGTGCCGGAGGGCGAAATAATCAAAGTAAATAAGCGCTGGGCCGAATTAATGGGCTACGATCCGTCAGAAGTTGTCGGCCAGCCGTTTCATGATCATATCCGCAGCGATCAGAAAAAACAGGTCTTGGCCAGATTCGAGGACAAGGGACAGGGCAACAACGTAAGCATCGTCGTCGGCCGCACATTTTTAACAAAAGATGGCAGAGAGCTATTTGTTATTTCAAGAGATCGGCTTTTGCAGAGGGATGACGGCTCACGGGTGATGTTCACCCTGATCCTGGATGTGACCGAATATAACCGGCGTCATTCGAGATACGTTGAAAATGGTTTTTTGGAAAAAGTAACGGCCGGTGTTGCTCACCGCATCAGCAATAACTTTTTTACCATCAGGGAGTGCTTGGAAAAACTGAGAAACACATTTCTGCAAAATATGGAAAACGGCAAAGCGCTTGGCGAAAATATTGACGCGATAGACGGGTCCCTGCAGGCCATTGAGGAGCAAGGTGCCGATAAGTTCCTGGAGATCATTGCCGCGATCAAGAAAGTGTCGGCGCAGATCGGGGATCAAAAGGCTAACAACCTCCTCTTGCACGAGATCAAGGATGCTTTAAATAACATTCAGCATTTAACGGCTGAGATGATCGCGTTTTCCAAATCCGGAAAAAGTGAAATGCGTTTTGACCTCGGCGATGCGATAGACGGCACAATTGACAAATACCATAAAGTGATCAGAGACCTGAATATCGATCTGCGCGTAGATTTGCGCGAATGCGAGATTGTCGGAGATGTTTTTCTTTTCGATAAAGCCGTTTCGGAGTTGATCGAAAACGCTTATGAAGCAATTTTAGCCAAAAATGAGGGTGGAGGGATCATTAAGGTCGCGATGCACAGGGTCAAATTCCAGGACCACGCGTCGGTCCCCCCGGGGGTCTGCCTTAATCCGGGGGAATACGCTGTCGTCAGGGTCGAGGATACCGGCGTCGGTATTGAAGATGAAAACATTGGAAAAATATTCGAGCCATTTTATTCAACCAAAAATCCTTCGGTCAAGGATGGGTTCGGCCTCTCCTGGGTGATCAGGGCGGTCGACCGGCATGGCGGCGACGTCAGAGCGGAAAGTGAAAAGGGGAAAGGCACGAGCTTGGAACTTTTTCTGCCGCTGGCCAAAGAGAA
>JAQUOB010000089.1 GCA_028717325.1 Candidatus Margulisiibacteriota bacterium | reverse complement strand
CCCGGCACGCCATAGTCGAGGCGGATCGGGCCGAGCGGCGTATTGATGCGCACCCCGGGGCCCCAGCCGGAGATGAAATCGCTTGAGTTGGGCGCGCGGGTGCTCCAGGCGCCGCCCCAGTCATAGAAAAAGACACCCTGGAAGAGATCGGAAAAATTCAGCCGGTATTCGATGTTAAAAATTATTTTTCGCTTGCCGGTCTTGGCTTCGGTCGGATAATAACCCCGAACCGTGTTCGGCCCGCCCGCCCAGTACAGGTCGCCGACCGGCACGTCGCCCACGCCGACACCCGCTCCGGCGTGCAGAGCCAGGACCTGGTTCTCAATCACCGGATAGAAATGGTTGAGGTCCCAGCCGACCTTGGTGAACGAGGTCGTGATGCTTGAGGTCTTAAAACCCTCTTTCAGGTCGACCGTGTAGAACCGGCCCTCCTTCGGGTTCAGCCAGAAATCGCGCGTGTCGTAGGAGAAACCGACGCCGATCGTGTCGGAGCGGTATGCGTCAAAGACCGACGTGCCGTAGGGGCTGACGTTCTCACTGCCCAGCGTCCAGGTGATACTGTAATAATCCCTTAAGGGTTTGCTGACGGAAATATCAAAGCCGTTATAGACGCCGTCCTGGGTGGTGAGTAAAATATCGCGGCCGATCGTCAGCCAGCGCCGGAAGGTCAGCGAGGTGTGGTCGCCGTATTTTTCCGGAACGAACCAGGGATTAGTGTATCTGAACTGGTAGGTAGAAAATTGCTGGCCGGATTGGCCGCGGATAAGCAGGCCCTGGGCCGTTCCCATCAGGTTATTGATCGAGAGATCGACAAAGCCGAACCAGCCCTCGCGCTCGCCGTAGCCGCCGCCGAAATTAACGGTCGAGGAGCGGGTTTCCTTGATCTTGAGCTGGAGGGCGACGGTTTCTTTAGAACTGCCGGCTTCGAAGTTCGGCGTGACTTCGGAGAAAAAGCCGAGATTAAAGACGCGGCGCAGGTCCTTTTTCAGGACATCTTCATTGAGTACCGACCCGGGCTTGGTCTTGAGCTCCCGCAGGATCACGTAATCTTTGGTGTTTTCGTTGCCGTCGAGTAAGATCGATTCGACCCGGCCCTCAATGACCTTGAAATGGAGGATGCCGGTCTTTTTGTCGGTCTCGACGTCGGCGACCCGGGCCAGCATGTAGCCGTCTTTTTTGTATTTGGCGTTCAACTTTTCGATGTCATCCTGCATTTTTTGGAAGTTGAGCAGGTCGCCTTTTTTCGCTTCGAGAGTGGAGAGCAGGTCCGCCTTCGAATAAACGGTGACGCCCTCAAAGACGATATCTTCGATCCTGGGGTTCTCCACGACATTGAAGATCACCCGGGTGCCGCTTTTGTACGCCTCAAACGACGGAGTAACGTCCGAAAAATAACCGAGGGCGTAGATCGCCTTGAGATCGCCCTTCAGCTTCTCTTCGTAGAGAGTGTCTCCCACGCGCGCAAAGACCGCGTTCATGATCTCTTTGGTCGGCACCGCTTTGTTGCCGTGGATCTCTAGGGCGGTTATGGTCGAAGCGACCTTGACCTCGGCTGTTGCCCCCAAGGCCGTCCCGGCGAAAAGCAGGCCGAAAAGACAGATCAGACCTAATAAGGCAAATTGGATTTTTTTCATTTCAACCCTTTCTCACCATAAAGAAAAGCCGGCTGCCAGAGTGATCTTTTGATAGCCGGTTGTCGGTTGCGACAAGCTTGACGGTTCCCGATAATATATTATAGACCAAATCGGGGTTAATTTATAGGTTAATTCATAGTTGAAAATGGTCTGGCTGACAGTGGTAGTGGTATTGGCCGCCTGGTCCGAGCCCTGGGCATAGCGGACATTGATATAAAGCCGGTCGAAAAAGCCTTTAACGAACCCGACGCTCCAGGCCGGCTTGGCCTGATCTAATCCTTTGATATCTTTTACTCCCATCGCCTCGCCGATCTTGGGGCCTAGATTGTAGGCCAGCGTCAGGCTCTCAAGCCCGAGGCGCTGTTCCGCTTCGCGCTCCAGGCTTCGGAACAGCAGGCTTTGGACCCGGCTGCTCAAGTAATCGGCGATGACAGCGTTTGTCTCGACCGCCTGGCCGGTCCCTCCGGGCTGGTTGACCCCGGCGAGAGATTTGATAAAGTCAGGCAGCAGCATGACTTTCAGGTCCTGCTCGGAGTAGGCGGCCGGCATAAATTCAGAAGGTGATTTTGTCTTGTCTTCTAAGAACCCGGAGAGAGAGATCTTTAAACCGCGCTCCTCTTCTTTGACGCCGATGGTGCCCCTTAAATGAGCCAGGATATTGACCGTCTTCTTGACATATTTACCGCTGGCGTCTTTTTCCTGGTTATCCACGTCTATACTAGCCGTGACATCGATGTCCGGCATGGCCCCTTCGCCCTTAAAAGCAGCCGTATTCTCCTCCGCGATCGCCGAGCCGTAAGTGGAATATTTTTTTCGCATTTCTGAAGTGAGCAGTGAAAATTCCTGGTTAAAGATATTGACCGTTCCCCTTTTAATGGCGATCTTGCCCAGCAGGTCGGGCGAGGCAAGGTTGCCGGAAATATTGAGCCCGCCGTTTATTTCGAGATTCATCAGGATATTGCTTAAGTTCAAGGTCGCGATATCGCCCATGACGGCATAAACATTTTTCGACAGATCGATTTCGAGCGCTAAGCGCAGCGGGAACGGCTGCCCGCCGCCCGATGGCTGCGAAATGGTGACGACCGCGTTGTTAACCCCGACCTTGCCCTTCAGTAGCGGGGCGTCGCTCAAGTCAAAGCTGAGCGGGCCCTGAAGCGAAAGCTCCTTGATATCAAGCACGCCGACGTACAAGTTTGGGAAGAAAGCATAAACCCGCGTCGGAGAAAAGATAAGGTTTAAATCGATCGAACCTTTTTCCGCCAGAGCGTTGCTAAGATCCAGGCTGCCGGCCAGCCCGACCGGGTTGGGAATATCATTGGTCCTTTTGCCGGTCCAAGTGCCGGTCAGCGCGGAGATTGTCATTATGTTGCTCTCGATCTCAGCCGTGCCGGAAAGATTGCGCAAGTCCGATTCGAGCGCCTTTATATATATAGTCCCGTTACGGACCGAAATAGTTCCATCGATCTTTGGATCATCGAGCGTGCCCGTGACTTTTGCGGAAAGATTAGAGTCGCCGTTCTTCCATTTTACCTGGTCGGTAAACAGGTTCATCAAGCCAACGGTGTTCCCCTTCAGATCGGCTTCCAGGCTGATCAGGCCGGGGTGTGAAAGCAGGACCGAGCCAGAGGCGGTTGACAACAAATCTCCCTGCAGCAGGGAAAGTTCATTAAGATAAATGTGGTCGTCCTTCTTCGTGGCCGTGATCACCGCTTCATCAATATCAATGCCGGCCATTGAAATATTTTTGGCCTCGGCAGTCAGCGCGACCCGCAGGTTTTGCAGGGGGCCGTCCAGCCCGGCGTTCATATTGAAGGCCCCCTTGAATTCCTTGCCCGGGAAAGCGATCTTCATGATATCGAGCGGCAGGCTATTGGCGACGAGACTTAGGCGCAAGCCGCCCTTCAAATTATAATCGCCGCGGGCGGAGATCGAACCGCTGTCCTTCTTCAGGTCGGCTTTTTCGATCTTGATGTCCTGGTCCTTTAGGCTCACCCTGGTGTCAAACAAATCGAAATGATAGTCCCGGAAAAAGCCCCGGCTAAGCCGGCCGGACAGCCGGCCGGTCAAATCGCTGACTTTGCCGGCCAAAGTAACTTCGGCGGTCATTGTCCCGCCCATGCTCTCTTCAGGTGCGGCGGCTTGGGTCTTCTTGGCTTGCTGCCAGACATTTTTCCAGGCGGCCAGATAATAAGGTTTCTTGCTGTCTCCGAGATATAATTGAAATTTGTCCTCCCCATCAAAAGCGGAGGGATCCGGCAGTTTAAAGGCGGCGAGATTGATCGCACTGAACGGCTGGGCCTGCTTCGAAGCAAAGAAACGCCTGGTAATCTCCCCTTGTATTTTATATAACAGCCGATAACTTGAAGCCAGGTCGGCCTGAAGGATCTTAAAGTCGAGCCCAAGGACGCTTTCTTCCGGTCGGTCCGGATCAACAGCCAGGTCGCCGGCCAATGAAAAACGATCGGAACCGTTTTTAAAGATTATTGGCTTGAGCACTGATATTTTATTTTCCCGATAAGACAAGCTGCCTGAGATGTCGTCAAAGTAGATCTCATTGAATCCGAATTTACTGAGCCAGAAAGTTGCCGCGATCTGCGGGCTTTCCAGGGAGCCGCTTAAACTGATCGCGAGGCCGGCCAGCCCGCTGATCTTCCCGTATCGGGATGTTAACGATTGGTAAGCGCCGAGGTTGGCGGTGCCTGCCAGAGAACCGGTCAGGCTGCCGTCCCGGCCGTAAACAAAGTCCAGGCTGATGCGCGAATTAGGCAGATTGATCCGCGAATCGGATAATTTAAGCGAGCGTTCATGCCAGAAGAACCTTAGGAGCGCGTCAGAGATGAGGATATTGTCAACCTCCGTGCTCACGATTTGCAAATGACCGTCAACGGTCAGGTCGAGCAGAGGGTCAAATGAATTAAACCTGGTTTCTTTAGAAAGTTCACCGGTGACCTCGATCTCAAAGGAGGCCGAACCGGTTGGATTTCGGGCTTCCGCCGGCAGGAAAAAATTCAGCAGTTTGACATCGGCCAGATCGATCTTATTGCCGGCAATAAGGAGTTTAGTGGGTGTGCCCACGCCGGTCACGCCGCCCAGGCGCACCAGCGACCTATTTTTTTTGATCAGCGCATCGGCAACTTCGATCCGGCCGTTGCCGATCGAGAGCCCGCCGCTGGCTTCGTCAAACTGTTGTTCGCCGATCCGGCCGTCGGAGAGAGAGACCTCGCCGGAGGCGGTTAGGTTTTTAAGCGGCTGGGCCAAAAAGTCCTTATCGAGTTTCCAGGCGGTCCGGCCTTTGAACTTATTTAATACCGCTCCCATTTTACCGAAGACGCTCTGCCCGGCCAGCCGCAGACCGAAAGCTTCCGCCGCCAGATCAAAGGTCAGGTCGGGAGTGACTTTGCCGCTGGCCCGAAAGGCGGCGTTGCCGGAAGTCGCGGTAAAATTATCAAGCCAGAAAACGCGGTTTTTTATTTTAAATGAAGCAGAAACATTGTCCATCTGTTGGCCAAAAACCAGCCCTGGCGATAGTTGAGCCGCAAGCTTTCCTGCCAAGTCATCAACCGATCCCGTCAGCTCAAGCGTGCCGTCGGCTTTGCCTTCGATGCCCGGCGTGTTTTGGGCCAGAGCGGCCAGATCGAACCTCGAAAAGTCCGCTTTGAGTTTTAATTGCGGTCCCTGGGCCAAGTTAAGTTCAAGGTGTCCGGCTAACCGGCCCTTGTAAAGGGGTTGACTGACGACTTCAACCGACAGAAGACCCTCATGTAGACGGCCGTTAAGCGCCAGCGGCACACCGTTCAACCGGCCCGTCAAATTTTTCAGGGCCAGATTTTCGTCGTCAATAAAGAGGTCGCCGGCAATGCCGTTCAATTTATAATTCTGGAAATCGGCCGCGGCGGCATAAAATGTCAGCCGCCCGACGAGCGCGGCGGCCCAGTTGCTGGTTTTGGGCGGAGAAACGCGCAAGGAGACGTCGGCCGTCCCGCCGACGGCCCGGAAGCCGGGCAGGGGCAGCGTGTAATTCGCCCATTTTTCGAAGGGGAGCTTCTGCGCGGAAACGTTGAGCTCATATTTGTTCGTCGGCAGGTCGAGAAAACCCTGCGCTTTGACAAATTCCGGGATCTTGCCGGAGACAGAAAATTTGACCCGGTCTTTTTTGCGCAGGTCGAGAGCGCCGTTGACGGCGGCGGCCCGGACCTCAAAATAAGCGGGAGTCCGGCCAA
>JAQUOB010000088.1 GCA_028717325.1 Candidatus Margulisiibacteriota bacterium | reverse complement strand
GGCTCCGTTTTAACGGCCGCCTCGTTCTTAAAACTAGGCCATGCCGCTTATTTTGATAAGGAGACCGAAGCGACCCGGTCCGCTAAAGAAGCAGCCTGGCCGATGCTTTTGCCGATGATCGTCATCGCCGGCTTCTGCATTTTATTCGGCGTCTATAATCCTCTGCCGCTCAACCATCTGATCCAGCCGATCCTCGGCGCGCGGCTTGAGGGGCACAGCTACGCCGGACTGCCCGGCAACTGGTGGCTGGTGCTGGGGACGGTGATCGCCTTGACGATCGCCGTGCTGAACCATCTTTATGGCGTGAAACGAACGGGCAGGGGGATCGGGGCGTCCGATCATATCCATTACGCGCCGGGGCTCTCGACCGTTTATGACCTGGCCGATAAAAAATATTTTGATCCGTATGATGTCGGTATGAAGCTCGCCGGCGGGCTTTCTCTCATCCTCTTTTGGATTGACAGGTTTATTGATTGGCTTTATGAAACAGTTATCGTCGGCATCACCATGGTCTTCAGCGCGATCGTCCGCTGGTTCCACAGCGGCAACATTTCCAATTACGTCGTCTGGTCGCTGGTCGGAGCGGCTGTCGTGATCTATTGCGTGTTGAGGTAATTATGCCGTATTTATTGATCTTAATACCGTTCCTGGCGTTGATACTGATCAACTTTATACCGAAAGGCAAAAGTCTGGTCCCCGCTTTCTGGGTTTGCCTGTTGCTTTTCAGCGCGCAGGCCCTGGCGGTTGTCGCGCTCTTTTTCAATGCCGGTCCCGCCGGGATCGGGCGGCTCGAATCCCTGCTTGGCTTTAGATTATTCATCGATCGGACCAGCTTGGCGCTTTTGCTTTCGGTCGGTCTGGTCGGCGCGACCGCTCTCCTTTCCGGCTGGTCTCTGATCAAAAAAGAGGACCAGCAGTTCAATTTTATCAATCTGGTCTTGATCGCCCTGATCGGCATTAACGGTATCTCGATGACGACCGATCTCTTTACGCTTTACGTTTTTATCGAGGTCGTGGCGGTCGCCTCATTCATCATGATCGCGTTATTTAAAGACCGGGACGCTTTTGAAGGGGTCTTTAAATACCTGGTCATGTCAGTGGTCGCCAGTCTGCTCATGCTCTCATCGATCTCTTTCTTCCTGCTGGCCGCCAACGGCACTTCCTTTGCGGCGATTCGAGCGGCCGCGGCTGTGCCGGGCAGCTTTGTTACCCAGGCGGCGCTCGGCTTGTTTGTCTGCGGGCTGTTGATCAAAGGCGGGCTGATACCGTTTCACGGCTGGCTGCCCGACGCGTACATGTCAGCTCCGGCGCCGGTCTCCGTTTTTCTGGCCGGTATCGTGACCAAAGCTTCCGGTATCTTTACATTAATAAGATTGGTCAGGGTTGTCGGGTTGAATGCTAATTTATCCGAGATCCTGCTGGTCGTGGGCACGCTCTCGATCGTAGCCGGCGCGCTGGCCGCGCTCGGCCAGAAGGATATGAAGCGGATGCTGGCTTATTCGAGCATCAGCCAGATGGGCTATATTATTGCCGCGCTGGGGACGGGGACGGCGCTGGGTTTTGCGGCGGCGCTTTTCCATTTCTTCAATCACGCGATCTTTAAATCCCAGCTCTTTATCAACGCCGCGGCGGTGGAAGAAGAGACCGGTACGCGCGACATGGACCGGCTGGGCGGCCTGGCCGCCCGGATGCCGGTGACGGGGATCACCTCGGTCATCGCGTCGCTGTCGACGGCGGGGGTGCCGCCGCTCGCCGGTTTCTGGAGCAAGCTTTTGATCATTATCGCCTTGTGGAGTTCGGGCCATGTCGGCTACGCGGCGATCGCTTTGCTGGCCAGCGTCCTGACGCTCGGCTATTTTCTCTCAATGCAGAGAAGGGTGTTCTTCGGCCGGTTATTGCCGGAATTAGAAAATATTAAGGAAGGCGCGGCCGGCCTGATCATCCCGGCGGTCGTTTTGTCGACGATCACGGTGGGCGTCGGCCTGGTCTTTCCGTTCTTCCTTAATCTGTTCGTGAAATAAAATGATAATAATGACAGTACTTTTAATCGCGATGGCGCTGGCCGCTCTCTGGGCGGTCATGGCCAGCTTATTTTTGCGGGCCACGATCGCGCTGGCGCTGACCAGCGTCATCTTAACGGTCATCATGTTCCGGCTGGGGGCGCCGCTGGCGGCGGTCTTTGAGCTGTCCGTCTGTGCCGGCCTGATCTCCGTTATCTTTATCAGCGTGATCAGTTTGACCCAGCGCCTGCCGATCAAAGAGTTCCTGTCGCGGCGGCAGAGCCGGATCACCCGGTTCCGTTATTTGCCGTTAATACTGATAGTTATTGCGCTGCTCCTGTTATATTTTGTCAGGCTGCCCTTAAATCTTGACCTGCCCCGGCCGGAAACGATCAAAGACGTGAGATCGGTCATGTGGGATTTCCGGCGCTTCGATCTGTTCGGGCAGATCATGGTGCTGCTGGCGGGTGTTTACGGCGTGATCATTCTGTTCAAAGGGAGCGGTAGCGATGAGCGGTGATGTGACGACTCTGTTCTGGCTGTTTTTTACTTTTGTCGCGCTGATCGTGGTCAGCGGGGTTTATTGCTTTCTGGTCACCTATAATCTTTTGCGGATGCTGATCGGCATCGAGATCATGATCAAGGGCGTAACTCTCCTGATAATCGTCGCCGGTTATTTGAGCGGCCAGATGGCCCTGGCGCAGGCCATGGTCATTACCGTCATTGTCATCGAGGTCGTGGTCATGGTCGTGGCGGCCGGCATCATTCTTGGTTTCTTTAATATTTATGATTCACTGAACGTCAAGAACGCGAGGAAGTTAAAGGGTTAACATGAGAGAATTATTATTGTCGCCGCCGATCGCTTTTATCATAATATTGACGGTTTCGCTCGTGATGTCGTACTTTTCCAGTTCCTTGAGCTTTAAGAGAAAGCAGGGCGAAGCAGGCGCGCTGACCGAGTCGTACGCCTGCGGCGAAGAAGTTCCCACGGGTAGGGTCCAGCCGGATTACAGCCAGTTCTTCCCTTTCGCCTTTTTCTTTACGATTTTACACGTAGTTACGCTGGTCGTGGCGACGGTGCCGACCGAAACCGCTGGTTCCGCGGCGATCGCCGTCATCTATATCGCCGGGGCCTTGCTCGGGCTGTTCATACTTTTCGGGAGGAATAATTGACCGATGAAGATCATTGATAAAATAGTCCACTGGGCCAGGTTGAAATCACCCTGGATCATCCATTTTAATACCGGCGCCTGCAACGCCTGCGACATCGAGATTATCGCCTCGCTGACGCCGCGTTTTGACCTCGAGCGTTTCGGCGTCCAGCTGAAAGGGACGCCGCGCCACGCGGATATACTGGTCTGCAGCGGGCCGGTGACGCGCCAGATCAGGGACCGTTTGCAGCGGATCTACTGCCAGATGCCGGAGCCGAAGTTTGTCGTGGCGGTCGGCAGTTGCGCGACCAGCGGCGGCGTTTTTCAGGGCTGTTACAACGTGCTGGGCGGCATCGATCAGGCCATCCCGGTTAACGCGTATATCCCCGGCTGTCCGGCCAGCCCCCAGGCGATCATCGACGGGGTCGTGAAACTGCTTAAAAGTTTGGAGGAATCCGAGTGAGCGAAACCGAAAAAATAATCCATTCACTGGAAGCGAAATTCGATTTTTTAAAAGGCAATATCCGCGTTCAGCGGGAAAAAAGAATATGGCTGGAGACCCCGCTGGATAAATTCATCGATGTTTTTGAGCACGCCGTCAGGCAGACAGGGCTTTCGATCCTCGGTACCATCACCGGCCTGGATGAGGGAGCCAATCTCGGTTTGATCTATCATATCTCGTCGCCGGGCGGCGTGGTTTTGTCGATCAAGACGGCGATCGTCAAGGACCAAGGGGTCATGAAAAGTATCACTCAATTTTTTCCCTCGGCCGCGGTCTACGAGCGGGAGATCATCGACCTCCTGGGCGCGCAGTTTGAGGGCTTGCCGCCGGGCTTAAGTTATCCGTTGCCTGACGGCTGGCCGAAGGGACAGTATCCGTTGAGAAAAGATTGGGATGCTTCGGTACTGGATGGAGGGCTCAAATAAGATGGCTGACCAAAATATCAATTACCCGATCGGTCCCCGGCACGAGATCAACTCGCCGCAGGATTTCGGCTTTGTCCCCAGATCAAAAGATGAGGTCAGGATCCCGTTCGGCCCCCAGCATCCGGCGCTCAAAGAGCCGGAGAGCTTCAGCGTCGCTCTGCGCGGTGAGAGGATCATGGGGGTCGACGTCAAGATCGGCTACAATCATCGCGGGATCGAGAAGGCCTGCGAACAGCGGTCGTTTATCCAGGATGTTTATCTGGTCGAGCGTATTTGCGGCATCTGTTCGCACACTCATTCGACCTGTTTTGTCCAGGCGGTAGAGGAGATCGCCGGTTTGGCGGTCCCTAAACGGGCGTTATATATCCGCACCTTGATCGGGGAGCTCGAGCGAGTACACAGCCATCTGTTGTGGCTGGGTGTTGCCGGCCACGAGATCGGCTTCGATACTTTATTAATGTACACCTGGCGCGACCGCGAAAGTATCATGGATATCCTGGCGGCGGTTACCGGCAACCGGGTCAATTACGGGATCAACCAGATCGGCGGCGTCCGCCGCGACATCGATGCCGCCCAGATCGGCGACATCCTGAAAGCCATCGACACTCTCGAAGAACAGACCAAATACTATGTCCAGATCGCGATGGAAGAAACAACTCTCATCCAGAGATTGTCCGGCGTCGGCAAGTTGAGCCAGGAAGACGCCGTCAGATTAGGGGCGGTCGGTCCCACGGCCCGCGCATCGATGGTCGACCGTGATGTCAGGCGCGACGATCCCTACGCCGCTTACGGCGAACTGCCTTTTAAGGTCATAACCGACGGCCACAACGATGTTTACGGCCGCACGATAGTGCGATTGGGCGAGTTAATGGAATCATACTCCATCATCAAGCAGGCCCTGAAGAACCTGCCGGACGGGCCGATCTCGGTCAAAGCGCCGCGCAAGATACCGGCCGGTGAAGCGATCAGCCGCTACGAAGCCCCGCGCGGCGAAGACATCCATTACGTCAAGTCGAACGGCACGGAGAATCCGGAGCGGGTCAAGGTACGCGCGCCGACACTGGCCAATGTCCAATCGGTCTCGAAAATGCTGGAGGACAGGTACCTGGCCGACCTGCCGATAGTGGTCGCGGCGATCGATCCGTGTTTTTCCTGCACCGACCGGGCGATCGCGGTCGTTGACCAGGGGGTCATGAGCTGGGAAGAGCTGCGCCGTTATGGCATCGATTGGTATAAAAAACAGGGGATCGATTTTTCTAAGATGAAAATAAAATAATATGATATACGCATTATTCACGATTTTAATATTTCCCGGTTTTCTTTTCTTGAGCGTTGTCAGCCTGTTCGCCGAATACGTCGATCGAAAACTCTACGCCCGTTTGCAGAACAGGGTAGGGCCGCCCTGGTTCCAGCCGCTGGCCGACTTCATCAAACTGCTCGGCAAAGAGGATATCGTGCCGCAGGAAGCTGACAGAAGCATGTTCAATCTTTCGCCGATCTTTGCCCTGGCGGCGGTGGTCACGGCTTTCTTGTATATCCCGCTCTGGGGGACTCACGCTCTCTATTCTTTTAAAGGCGATCTGATCGTCGTGCTTTATCTTCTGACGATACCGACCCTGACTTTTTTCCTGGGCGGCTGGTACTCGCGCTCGCTGTTTTCGGCCATCGGGGCGGTCCGCTCGATCACCCAGCTCTTTGCTTACGAGATCCCGCTCTTCATCAGCATCCTGGCGCCGGCCCTCCTGGCCAACACCTGGTCGCTGTCGGAGATGGCGGCCTATTACAGCGCGC
>JAQUOB010000087.1 GCA_028717325.1 Candidatus Margulisiibacteriota bacterium | reverse complement strand
CGCAGGTATCGACCAGCTTGTAGACGGCCGAAACGCCCAGTTCTTTTCGTTTAGCATAAACTTCTTTTTCAGTCGTCCCGGTCAGATAGGCCAACTGCCGGTCGGAGAAGCCGAACTGTTTGGCCCGATATAACGATTCCTTGTCTTCCAACAACCTGGTCCCTAGTCCCCGGACCCTGGCTTCTTCCTCAATTATCTCAACCATATTCTCCAAAAACCACTGGTCGATGTGCGTTAATTCGTAAACTTCCTGCACCGACATGCCGTTTTTTAAGGCGTGTTTAACATAAAAGATGCGGCGGTCGTTGGGCACTGTGAGTTTGTAGATCAGTTCTTTTTCATCAATGGCTTCTTTGCCGTCGGCGCCCAGCCCGGCCCGGCCGATCTCCAGCGAGCGCAAACCTTTCTGCAGGGCTTCTTTAAACGTCCGGCCGATCGCCATCGTCTCACCGACCGACTTCATCGACGTGCCGATGATGGGCAGCGTGTCGGGAAACTTCTCAAAAGTGAAGCGAGGTATTTTGACCACGCAATAATCGATCGACGGCTCAAAACTCGCCGGCGTCACTTTGGTAATATCATTAGGAATTTCATCCAACGTGTAACCGACTGCCAACTTAGCGGCGATCTTAGCGATGGGAAAGCCGGTAGCTTTGGAAGCTAAAGCCGATGAGCGGGAAACCCGCGGGTTCATTTCGATGATGACCATGCGGCCGGTATCGGGATGGACGGCAAACTGGATATTACTGCCGCCGGTCTCAACCCCGATGGCGCGAATGGCGGCGATCGACTGGTCGCGCATTTTCTGGTATTCCCTATCGGTTAAAGTTTGCGCCGGGGCCACGGTGATCGAATCGCCGGTGTGAACACCCATGGCGTCGAAATTTTCGATCGAACAGATGATGACGACGTTGTCTTTTTTGTCGCGCATAACCTCGAGTTCGAACTCTTTCCAGCCGGTCAGGTCCTCTTCGATCAATATTTCCGAAATTGGAGACAGTTCTAACCCTTTTTTGGCTATCTCCCTAAACTCTTCTTCGGTGTGCCCCACTCCAGAGCCCGAGCCGCCTAAAGTAAAGCTCGGGCGGACGATCAGCGGCAAGCCGATCTTTTTGATCGCCTCCATCGCTTCGTCAATGTTGCGGGCAAAAGTTGATTTGGGCAGGTCGAGGCCGGCTTTTTCCATCGCGGCTTTGAACAGTTCGCGGTCTTCGGCTTTTTTGATCGCGTTGATATCGGCACCGATCATTTCGATGCCGTATTTTTCTAAAATGCCGGTCTCGGCGATCCCAACCGCAATATTCAAGGCGGTCTGTCCGCCGAGCGTCGGCAGGATCGCCTGCGGTCGCTCTTTTTCGATGATCTTACAGCAGATATCGACCGTGATCGGCTCGATGTAAGTGCGGTGCGCCATTTCGGGATCGGTCATTATAGTTGCTGGATTGGAATTGATCAGGACGATCTCATAGCCCTCTTCGCGCAGGGCTTTGCACGCCTGCGAGCCCGAGTAGTCAAATTCGCAGGCCTGACCAATAATGATCGGTCCAGCCCCGATGATCATTATTTTTTTAATATCAGTTCGCTTAGGCATTTTTTATCATTTCTATGAATTCTTTAAACAGATAATTCGCATCATGCGGCCCTGGGCCAGCTTCGGGATGGTATTGGACGGAGAAGGCCGGGACTTTAAGGCAGCGCATCCCCTCAACCGTCTTGTCATTTAAATTAATGTGAGTTAACTCAACCGCGCCCTTGGGGATCGAATCGATATCAACGGCAAAGCCGTGGTTCTGCGCGGTGATCGCGACTTTTTTCGTCTTAAGGTCCATGACCGGCTGGTTGCCGCCGTGATGGCCGAATTTCAATTTATACGTCTTGCCGCCCAGGGCTAATCCAAGAAGCTGATGACCGAGACAAATGCCGAAGATCGGCTTCTTGCCGATAAGTTTCTTAATATTTTTAATGGCATAAGTAACAGCGGCCGGATCGGCTGGACCGTTGGAGAGAAAAATGCCGTCCGGGTTCATCTCCAAAACCTTTTCCGCCGGATAGTCGGCCGGCACAACCGTCACCTTACAGCCGACATATTGAAAATTGCGCAGGATGAAAAATTTAATGCCGTAATCATAAGCCACAATATTAAATTTGGCTTTAGCTTTAACGCTTTTATCGGCCCATTGCGAGTCGTTCCAAACATATGGTTCTTTGCAGGTCACGACCTTGACCAGATCGACACCCTCGACCCCCGGCGAATCTTTGGCTTTCTTGACTAGGTTCTTCTCATCGAGATCGATCGTGGAAATAACACCCTTAAGCGACCCTTTTTGGCGCAGGCGGCGGGTCAGCATGCGGGTATCGATCCCCTCGATCCCCACGATCCCGTGCTTTTTCAGGTAAGCATCAAGTTTGCCAGTCGAGCGGAAATTAGATGCGATACGCGAATTTTCCCGGACGATAAAACCCTCGGCGTTGGGCCGGGCCGATTCGACATCTTCTTCGTTGATGCCGTAGTTACCGATCAAGGGATAGGTCATCGTCACGATCTGGCCTTTGTACGAGGGGTCGGTCAGGATTTCCTGATAGCCGGTCAGCGAGGTATTGAAAACGACTTCGCCGGCCTTTTCGCCCTCGGCGCCAAAAGACCGTCCTTCAAAGATCGTGCCGTCTTCTAAAGCTAATATTGCTTTCATTTTTTATAAATACTCAAAAAAAAGGCGTCTGTTTGACCAGACGCCTTTGGTTTAAACTAAAGTTAAACTTTAAAAGCGCGGTTCTCGCCGTTCGCGTCTGGGACCGCCTTCGCCTTTAGGCCTGGCCTCATTGACAGTGATCTCGCGATCACCCCATTTGTAGCCCGCCATCGCGGCCATCGCCTTTTCGGCGTCGGCGTCATCCATGTCGACAAATCCAAAGCCCCGGGACTTGCCCGATAACTTGTCGGTAACGACTCTGGCGGAGACCACATTGCCAAATTCAGAAAACTTACCTTGAAGATCGGCATCGGTGACTGTCCAGGGGATATTTCCTACGTAGAGACTCTTCATGCGGTTTACCTCCTCAAAAAATGGACCAAAGCACTCAACCTTTGACCCCGTTAGTATAAAATTTTCAACCCAAATTGTCAAGTTGAAACTGGTTAATTTTGTGAAATCTTCCTCGATATCCATCGATAAATTTTCGATGGATCAAACGATAACAAATACGATCAAAGATTTGCGCCCTAGTCCTTCGCGCGCCGCCGGCCGCCGTGTTTCAGGCGCTTTCCGGCCCATGAGCCCCCGTACCGTGGCTGGCAACTTGGCCTTGAGTTTGGGTTGCTCCGGCCCTGATTATTCATATTTTCGATCGAGCTTGGCTAACGGGCTCGGCGCGATGAGCGGCCCAGCCACCCGCTTCAGTTCAACTTCATCTGGGGAGATCGCCAAACTATTGACCCTGTTCCAAAAAGCCACCGGCATTAGCCGGGCCAAAGTTTATGGTGAATACAATGGGAATCATGTCGATCAATATATTACGGCCCGTGATGAGTGGATCAGGATAAACAACGTCAGAAATGATGTCCTGGCTTCTCTGTTGAAGACCATGGCCCGTCCCTGCACGAATGACGAGATCGAAGCCCGCCTGAAAAAATGCGGGGCAGACCTGGCTCGGGTACTGAGCACGCCGCAGTTTTATTCTTTTATCGACACTCAGCCGAACGAGCTCGCGCTGGCGGGCAGCCTGGCGACCGGCAATTTCGGCGGTTTTTCCGACGTCGACTTAATCGTTAGCCAAGACAACGTGGCCGCTCATGTCTTTGAGGGTCTGAAAGAAGCCTGCCGTGACTCCGGGGTTGATCTTTTTCATGACTTAACGCTGGAAAGAAGAAAGGCTATCTGGCTGTCAAAATTAGAAGTGCAGACCTTCAGGCTCCTGCCGGATTTCTTATGTCAGTTCTATCTGATCAGGAACCTGGGACGCAACGGATGATAAGCCCCTATTTCGACACGAACGAATTATTTTTAAGCCAAAACCGCCAGTGGATCTTTGCCCAGTATGACCCGGCGTAGTTTTATCCATGAATTTTCATTTGTTATTGCCAATTCTTGCAAATGTTAAGCCCAAGATGTAGAATAAAGTTTCGATTAAAAAAGGTGGATTAAAATGCCAATAAACATCAATCCCGCCGGTGAAGCCAGAGATTTTATCAGAAATTTTGATATTAATAAGGACGCCGGTATCCAGCCGGAAGAAATTAATCGTGATTTTGTTGTAGCTTATTTAAATAAATCGGCTGACATTCAGCAAGCGATCGAAAAAAATTTAAGCAAAGAAAGCGTCGCACAGTTATCCTTAATCCTTGCTCTGATCGCCGCCGGCCAGGGGCCGGCCAATCTATCCTCACGAATTATTGAAAAAGCCAAAGCAATCGTAAAATTTAAAAGAATGTCCTTCCCTTACAGATCGAACGATCCGAAAGCCCCGCGTTATGCCGTAACGGACACCTATATCCCCCTGAATAAGACCGGCGAGGATTCTCGCCTGCCTATAGACCCGGATGCCCGTTATCCGATTCCCCGCTGTTAGTTTTAGCCAATAATGAAAAGAAAGATCAGAGGAGTGATCTGCCTCGAGAATACCACCGGTTGTAATCTGGCCTGCAGCTATTGCTACGCCGCAAAAAAACATTCAAAAGCCCAAGGATCGTCATTTAAGACGATCAAAAAGTCGTTGGATTTTTTTTATGATTATTTTTCTAAATCCAATCAGCTGGCAGAATTTCATCTTGATTTTACCGGCACCGGAGAACCATTGCTCAATTTCCGGTTACTGGCACAAACCGCTCGCTATATTTTGTCCAGAAAAGACAAAAGCCCCGTTTTCCTCCGTTTCACCACCAACGGGCTGCTTTTCAATCGGAGCATCATTAATAGAATGAAAGCTTATAACAAAAAGAATAAATTGCTTTTCCATTTTTCCTTGAGTTGCGACGGCCCATTCTTGATCAACGATCTGACCAGGAAAGATAAGCTGGGCAACGGGATCGGCGATCGGCTGCTTAAAACGATAATTGACTTAAAAAAAACCGGGCTATTCCAGCTGGTGGATAACGCCGTTTGCACCTATACCTTTGACCGACCCCTTCTGGTTTATCGCCTGATGGGGCTGGTTCTTCTGGGCTTCGAAGAAGTGGTCATGAAACCGTACCGCGGCCTCGATCCAAAATACCGCTTGACCGCCGCCCGGCTCAAGACCGTCAAACGTCAGTATCGGGAGCTGACCGATTTTCTCTTGTCGGAAATCGTTGAGAAAAGGGATTATTCCTGCTTTTTTGCGCTCTTTAATCCCGGGGACTTTTTTGGCCGCTTCCTGCTCCGGGTCTATCTCGGCGCCAAACAGGAGCGCCGCTGCCCGGCGGGCGACACCCAATTTTATGTCGATCGCCGGGGCGACATTTTTCTCTGTCCTTCTTTTAGTTGCCATCCGGAAACCGCGCTGGGCAACGTCAACAAAGGGATCGCCTCCTCTCTTCTGCCGGCCAGGAATGCGAGCGGCTTGTTTAAGGAATGCGAAAAATGCTGGGCAAAAAAATATTGCGGCGGCGAATGCCCCTACGACACTTATATTCGCGGGGCCTCAAAACCGGACAGATTAAATTGTCAGCTCAAACAATTCATGACCGAAGAAGCAAACCGCTTTTTTTCTGTCTTAAAAGTTAAAAAACCAAAGGCCTTCAAAGACATTAATGTCTTTTTAGAAAAAAAGCAGCATCATTATTTTGATTATAAATAACAGCGCACTATTTTGAAACGAACGGGTTATCTTTAAGCCAGAATCGCCAATGAACCTTGGCCCAATACGGCCCGGCGTAGTCGATCCCGACCCGCGGCCCTTTTTTGATCTGATTTGGAACTATTTTTACTCCCCTGT
>JAQUOB010000086.1 GCA_028717325.1 Candidatus Margulisiibacteriota bacterium | reverse complement strand
TTAAACTCGGCGCCGCAGTCAGCGCAGGCCGATTTGACCGGACTGATCACAAACTCGATCTTGGCACCCTCGGCGATCGTGCCTTTAGCAATATCGGCTAACAGCTCTTGCAGCTCTTCCATGTGCGTGAAGCGCGACGCGCCCAGCTGAACCTTAACGTATGAAAGTTTGGGGCCTGGGACTTGGGACTTGGGACCAACCGCTTCCTCAATTTTCCTCAAGATATCTCTTGCTAGTGCCATTTCATGCATTTAAAATTGTTCCTTTAAAATCATTTCTCGGCGGCAGTTGGGGCAGATGACCTGTAAATGTCCGGCCCGCTTGTGAGGGCTGGCGATCGCCAGTTTGTCTTTTTGTAACTGAAGCTCCGCATTGCGGATCAGGAACAAAGTCGGGTTGGCGTAAAGCAGATGCCCGACTTTACGTGTCAGCCAGAGCAGATGGTCAAGCGGCGCGATGACCTCGCCGCACTGGTCGCAGAGCACCAGTTTCTTGCGGCTTTGGGTGATCGAGGTGTTGCGATTATAGGTTGCCAGGTCAAACTCTTTGGTCAGCATTATTCCCTTGCCGGTGATGCAGGCCCGCTCGCACTGCTGGCAGTAGATGCAAACATCCTGGTGATGGGTCAGCGTGCGCAGCTGATTTTCTTTGTCGTCAATATATTCGATCGCCCGCGCCGGGCAGACCTCGAGGCAGGCCAGACAGCCGACGCAGTCGTCTTCGTAAAATTGCGGTTTGCCGCGGTAGCCGTCGGGCGGCACGTGCGGCTGAAAAGGAAATTTCGTCGTGTACGGCCCGCTGACAACCGCTTTGATCGCTTCTCCCAACTCTCTGATCTTAGGTAGCTTCAATTCCTTATACCTCTAATTCCTATCACTAAAACATCCGGCCATAACCCACCCCGTTGGCCACCGCCACCACCGCCGGATTGATCGCATAATGAATGACCAGCGGAAAACCCAGGCCGATCAATAAACAGAGCAGGGCCAGAAAGACCATGGCACCGCCCATCAGCCAGGGCGCCTCTTTAACCGTTCCGGATTGTTCCTCAAGCTTCTGCCCGCCGCCGGCAAACGCGTACTTTTGCACTTTGAGGAATGAAGACAGCGTCAAAATGCTGCCGACAACCGCCGCGAACGCAAACCAGAATTTTCCCGCCTGGATGCACGCGACAATTATAAACAGCTTGCTCCAGAAGCCGTTAAACGGGGGCAGGCCGGCGATCGACAGTGACGCCACCAGAGAAGTCGCCGAAGTCACGGGCATTTTTTTGGCCAGCCCGCCCATTTTCTTTAAATCGCGCGTGCCGGTTGCGTATTCGACCGACCCGGCATTGAGAAACAGCAGCGACTTAAACAGCGCGTGATTAAAAAGATGGAATAGTCCTCCCATAATGCCTAACGGCGTCGCCAGCCCCAGGCCCAGCACCACATAGCCGATCTGCGAAATACTGTGATAAGCCAGCAGGCGTTTAAAGTCCCACTGCCCCAGGGCCAGAATAACGCCGATCAAAATTGAGGCGGCCCCCAAAAACATCAAAACATAAGCGATCGGCGGAGTTATCCCAAGTACATTAAATAAAATTCTGACCAGCGCATAAATCCCCAGCACTTTAATTAAAACCCCGGACAGCGTCGCCGAAACCGGGGTCGGCGCCGAAGTGTGCGCATCGGGCAGCCAGGCATGGAACGGGACCAGCGCCGCTTTCATGCCGAAGCCGGCTAAAAAGAGAGCGCAAACGAATTCTTTCGCATAAACCGCGCCGGCCGGAAAGGTCCTGGCAATTTCCGCCAGATTGAACGTGCCGGTCAGGCCGTAAATTATTGACAGGCCGAAAAGTATCAAGAGAGAGGCGACCGAGCCGATGATGAGGTAACGGAGAGCGGCCTCGAGCTCTTCCGCTTTGGTCCCAAAAGCGACCAGCGCATAAGTCGAGATCGCCGCAACTTCCATAAATATGAACAGGCTGAAAAGGTCGCCGGCCAGGATGACGCCAAACATCCCCGCCAGCATCAGCATATAGAGCGTGTAATACTTTTCTTTGCCGGCATACTTTACCATGTACTTGATCGAATAAACGGTTACGGCCAGAGCGACCAGCGTCACCGCCAAAAGCAGAAGATGGCTCAAGCCGTCAAGCACCAGGTTGATCCCCAAAGGAAAAACGCCGTCGCCCGGCTTAAAGTGAATGATAAAGTTGTACGGCCGAAAAAAGTACAGGACGGCTGTCTGGAGCAGCAAATAAAGCATGACCAGCGGGCTCAAGATATCCGGTATTTTCCGGCTGAGGCGGTTGAGCGGGATCATGAGGGCCGCCGCCGCCAGGGGCACCGCGATATAAGTCAGCAAAAGAGCGCTCATAGTTTTATCCTTTTAACTTCGTTAATTTAGAGACATCGAGAGTCCCGCTCCGGTCGTGGTTCCTTTTAATCACCGCCACCAGAACGACCGTGGTCGCAAGACCAAGGACGGCCGCCAGCTGGGAAAACCACTCCCGCCCCGAAAGCCGGTGGGCGGCCAGCGCGATCAAAAACAGATCGACCGAATACTGCATGATCATCAGGCCGATCGCGACCTTGATCAGATTGTGTTTGGCCGTGACGCCGTAAAGGCCGATCAACATCAATAAAACCGCCGCCAGATAAATTATCATTGTTTGCCTTCCGGCCGCAGGATGGTCAGCGCGCCGATGACTGCCGCAAAAAGAGCGGCCGCGACCCCGATCAATTCATATAAACCCGGAAGGCCGCCGCCCGCCGCCGAAAAATTAACGGCCGGTAAGGTCCTAAAAATGACAAAAGCAAAACCAAGAAAGATCGCAACAAAAGCGATCGTCCCCAGATAGGCAATTAGCTGTCGGCCCGGATAAGTTTCCGGCTCGCCGACGGTCCGGGTCGAATGGACCAAATAGAATAAAAGAAAAATCTCGACGCCAAGCTGGATAATAGCCAGGTCCCAGGAGCCTAATATAATGTAAGACAGGCTGAAGCCGAAACCGGCTAAACCAAACGCGATGATCGAAAAGAGCAAATTCCGGCTCTCAACGGCTACGATCGCCGCCGCGACAATTAAAACCAACGTAAAATACAAACCGATCATTTTGCTACCTCACCAGATAGAAAAACAGCACAACCGCACCCAGCAACAGCCAGAATAAGTACGTCGATAAAAGACCGTTATGCAGCCAGCTCAACCACTCGGAAATTTTGAACGCTGCCGCCCTGCCTATTTCGTAGAGATCAAAATACTGCTTTTCCGCCGCGCCGTAAACGGCCGTGAGGGGGCCGGTCTCTTTGATCGTGTTATAGAATTCGGTGCCGGAAATTTTAATCTCGCTTTCCTCCATCAGCTCACCGCCGATATAGGCCGGTTTCCCAATAATTGTTGGGGTGGTCGTGCCGACCAAACTCATAAAATAATAGATCAGCAGGCCGATGAGGAGACCGACTAAGATCAGGGCCGTCGCCAGGACGGGGTTGAAGAAGCCGCTGTATTTAATCGCCGGCACCGCGGTCGCGACCAGATAAGGGATCGGCAGTGAATAGGCAAAGATGCCAAAAATAATGCAAAGCAAAGCCAGCAGCACCAACGGCAGCCACATCGGCCAGGCAACTTCTCTCGCCTTAGAGGTCAGCTCGGACCACTGTCCGAGAAACACGGAGTGAATGACCTTGATGAAACTGGCCAGCGTCAGGGCGCTGCCGAACATCGCCGCCACCAGCCAGACGATCCACAAATTGCTGGTCTTAGAGAGCTCGATCACTCCCTGGTAGATCATCCATTTCGAGAAAAATCCGTTGAGCGGCGGCACGCCGGAGATAGCCAGTGCCGCGATCAGCATCGAGCCAAAAGTGATCGGCATGAACCTGGCCAGCCCGCCCAGCCGGTCGAGCTCGGTCGAACCGGTCTGCTTTTCGATCGCGCCGCTGCCGAGAAATAAAAGTGACTTGTAGATCGTGTGGTTGAACATGTGGAAAATGCCGCCCGCCACCGCGACCGGAATACCGGTACCGATCCCCAGCACCATATAACCAACCTGCGACACGGCGTGGAAGGACAGCAGCTTTTTCAGGTTATGCTGGACCAGCGCGGCCATGACGGCGGTCATGATCGTCAGTGAACCGAGCGCCATCAGGGTGATCGAGATCGCCGAATTCGGTACCAGCGTGAAAACATCCAGCGTCAACCGGGCCAGCAGGTAAATTCCCAGTAATTTGTCCAGCGCGGCCGGGAGATAGGCCATCACGGTCACCGGAGCGACCTCCGCCGAGTCCGGTATCCAGGTATGCAGGGGAACGGCGCCGGCCTTGGCAAAAACGCCCGCCGCCATGGCGAGAAAAGCCAGGATAGGAAAAACGCTGGTGAGGGGCAGTTTGACCGCGCCGATCACGACGCTGCCGGTCATGGCATAGATCAAACCAAGGCCGAAGATCATTAGCGCGTCGGCCCCGCCGACAATAATAAGGGTTTTCTTGGCCGCACTGCCGGCGTTGTCCCCGCCGGTCCCCACCAGCAAATAAAGGGTGATCCCCAGGACTCCCCAAAAGAACAGCAAGGTCAGATAATCGCTGGCAAACACCGCGCCGGCCGCGGCCCCCAACGTGATCATGATATTGCCGTAATAGACATCTAATTGCCGGTCGGCTGCCATGAACTTGGTCGAATAAAGCACGATCAGGAGAGTAAAAAACGCGGCCGCGAGAAATACGCCAGCGCTGAACGGGGTCGCCCGCAGGGTCAAGAGCTGGCTCACCGCGCCGCCGTTCCAAAAAACCAGGCCGGCCAGTATAAGCACGATCGCCGAAGCGATCAGGGCGATCCCCGCCGCCGAGCGCTTAAAAAGCCAGCACAGCAGCGCCGCCAGTATCGGCAAGAATATTATATATAGCAATATGTTCATTTTTTATAACTCGGAAACCAGCGAATAAACTTCGCGGTTTCCTCGTGATTTAGGAACCGCGACGTTCAGTCGCAGGTTCCTATTTATTTCCTTTTAAATTTTTCGGTTTTCTGCTGACAGAGTCGGACCAGCTCATCACCCGTCATCAGGACCTTGTCGGTTTCGGGATCAACGACCGCCATTCGCTCGGTACAGCAATAGCAGGGATCGACCGCCGCGGTGATCAGCGCGGCGTCGGCGATCTGCTGGCCGATGACCGTCTTTTTGAAAGAAGCGACGTTCATAAAGGACGGCGCCCGGATCTTGTGCCGCTCCGGATAATTGGACGCGTTGGAGCGGATATAATGTATGCACTCGCCGCGCGGCGCCTCGTGCTGTCCGATCCCCTCACCCACCCCGACCTCGCGCACCTCTGAATCGATCGGCCCTTTGGGCATCCGCTTCAAACAGCCGCGGATTATTTTGACCGATTCCAGGGTCTCGAGCAATCGGACGGCGGTTTTATCAAAAACGTCGCCGTTCTGCAAAACGATCCGCTCCCACTCGACCTTGTCATAAGCCGCGTAAGGAAAGTCCTTTCGTATGTCGATCTCGACGCCGGAGGCCCGGGCGACCGGACCGAGCACCCCCATGGCAATGGCATCCTGCTTTGTCAGGATCCCGATCCCCTTGGTCCTGGCCTGGATGACCGGATCGTCCATCACCGCCTTGACCAGCATCGAACAGAACTCTTCAACCCCGTCGATCGCCTTGATCAAGCCGGGGATATCCGATTCTTTGATGTCGCGCCGGACGCCGCCGACCTTGAACATGCCGTAGTGGTTCCTGTTCCCGGAGATCGCCTCAAAAATATCAAGGACCGGTTCGCGATACTTCCAGGCCCACATAAAGACGGTGTTATAGCCGATGAAATGCGCGGCCAAACCGACCCAGAGCAGGCGGCTGTGGATCCGCTCCAGGTCGCCGATGATCGAGCGGATGTATTGCGCCCGCTCCGGCACTTCGAGGCCGGA
>JAQUOB010000085.1 GCA_028717325.1 Candidatus Margulisiibacteriota bacterium | reverse complement strand
AGGCCGAAGGCAGCCTTTGGTTTAGAACTGGAAATGAGAGCTGGCATGGGAAAAATGTATTTATCCATCCCAATGCGCACGTTAGAAATTCACTAATTGGCGATAATGTTTCTATCAGCGAGAACACTCGCATCGTTCATTCAGTCGTCGGCGCCAATACACACGTGGAGTCCGGGGTTCAAATGTATGGGACGGTGGTTTTCCCCAAACCCAGGGATATGCAAGAGTTCAACGTCATTGGCAAAGATTCCCAGATAAACGATTGCCTAATTTTGGGTGGCAAGCTTGGGCCGGGAAGCAATTTCCGGGGTGTCGCACTTTGCGAGCCGGTTGGCGGAATGGCGATTGGTTCACTCGGAGGCAAGACTCAATACTTTTCCCCAAAATAATCAGCGGCCTCGTATGTGTCCGCGCTGAACACATCCTTTTCCCCTCTGTGGGGATCAGCAAGCTTTCTATTTTTTCATAAATTTTTCAAACAATTTTTCAATAAAAGTGAAATTTCCCAAAATAGCCATCGATATAAAGATGGGTAATAAATTTAATAGAAAGAAAGGAAAGGTATCGTTATGACAAGCAGCATTTATCTGGTCGGGCAAAAAAAACCAACGGGGGTAAAAGGGCGGACGGCAATTTCTTTCGGCAAGACTCCTTGCCACCAGGTTATTTTAACTAACGGCCACGGCCAGCAGATCGTTGCGGTGCCGACCACTTACGGATATTTACTTCAGGGGCGGGACGGCACTCCCTGGCATCAAATGCCGGAAGCCTGGCAAGCCCAGCGCTTCGCAGACCTTAAAAAAATCCCCTGGGACACGACCGATACCGTCCGACGGATGGTCGCCAATCCAAGATCGACCAAGATCAGGCCGGAGCGAGTCAAATTTATCGATCCGGCAACAATTCCTACCCTTGCGGCACTTTCCAAAGAAGGAAAACACGAACAACTCGGCGAATCATTGATCCGCAGCGGCGCGTTGGCCCGCATGACGGTGGCCGGCGGTGAGGCTGCCAGATTTAGAAATCCGGGCGATCCAAGGCCTAAGGGCTTGATCGAGATTACCGATGAAGGTCCGCTGGCACATGAAACTTATATTTCGGCCATGGCCCGCGATCATTTTTGGACCCAATTAAGGCTTCAACCATCTGCCCCAATGCCCTGGCTACTTTTCGTCAGCGAAGCGATGCGACCCACCTTTGAAGCTTATTTCGAGCAAAACGGTTATTTCGGCCTGGACCCGGATTCGATCATCCTGTTTGAAAATACCGCCTATGTACCCAAATTTCGGCCGGACGCCAGGATCGCGACTCTGGCCGACATGGACGGGGGGTCTTCCCAGGAAGATCAGATGGCTTTTTATACTTCCGGACACGGAGCACTGGCCAGAGCTTACAGAGAAAACCCGGTTTTTATTCGTGGCAAGAAATATGACACGACTCCCTATGAGGTATTAAGGCAAAGAGACGTTAATTACATTTTCCAATCAAACATTGACAATCTGGGCGCCAAAACCAGCACACGCGGTTACTCCATCGCCTTAGGGTTTTACGCATCGGAAGAAGCAGAACACGGATACAAGATGGAAGTGGAATTAACTTCCCCCTTGATCGGACTGCGACCGGATGGGACCAAATTTTTCTGGGACGAGGGCGGAGTTGCGATGGAAGTCGACGGCGTCAGGACCATTGTTGATGGGCACACTATGGACCCATCCCTGAAACAGCTGACCAGCGATCCGGAAAAGCCCTTCCCTTTCAATACCGCCAATGCCACTTATGGGCGCGAGTCGATCCCGTCCGAAGTAACTCTCCCGGACCAACTCCAGCAAAGAAACGGCCTTCATCAATTAGATCGTAACTTCTGGAATATGGCCGGCCTGATCCCTACTACCTTTGTCCGGGTTCCCAGAAATATCCCTGAAAATTGCGCCGAACTACCGCCGACCAAAGTCGGCCAACCGGCCAGCCGCTTAGCCGCCCCGACAGAAGCGGGAGATGAAATTGATAAAGACAATCGCTTCATGCCGGTCAAACAGTGGGGGCATCGGAAGCAGGCCTCAAGGTTGTACTCTTTCTTTACCGAACCGGCCAGGGATCGCCTGCTGGGGCAGATCAAAACAACTTCCACGATTTTAATTGTTGACGATGCCGATGTATTTAGAAATAGCGTCGCGGAATCGCTGGGCAAGGACGGCTGGAAAAACATTGTCACCGCCGCCTCCCGGGCCGAAGCGGAAAAACTGCTGGCCAACACTAAATTTGACGTCGTTTTACTCGATTCGGTTTTAGATCCCGGTCAGCAGGGAACGACTGGCGGCGCGGCGATTTTAAAAGCCCTGAAAGAAAATCCCGGGTCATTCAACTACGGCGCCAAAGTAATTTTCTGGACAAGCCAGCAGAGTATCGAGGCCTCACAGGGGCTAAGCGTGTTTCAAACCAGCAAATATTCTGATGTTGAATTTACAAAAAAAGATTTGGTTGATTTCAACCGGTTAGGCGAGCGCTTGGCCAAATTAATACTGGGAGAATGATGTCCCTCTATTAACGACTAATTTATTTCCCCATGAGAGGAGACAATGGTTGATCAAGTTAGAAACGGCAGAAAAAGCTCCGCACCGCCGGCCCAGATAACGGCCGGCCGGGGAGCTTCACTATCATCAAAAGCTCTCGCAAAATTGAGGGCCTGTGTCGCCATCATCTCCAACCAGGGCATTATAATTTATGCCAATCCAAGATTCATAAAATTTTTTGTCGGCCAGGCTGTCCCGGACCGTTCGGTCCTGGAAAACCCGATTCTTACGAAATTATTGAAAGCCATCGCTTCGAAAGAAGACAAAGAGCCCTCCGATCTCCTGCTGGTGCGCAATCTTAACATCGTCTTTGATAACATTACCATTGCCGGCCCGAACAGACGGCCGGTAAATTTATCCGGCCAGTTCGTCAGGATCGGTCGCAACAGAATAATCTGCCTGTCAAACGTCAGTGAAAAAAGCGACGCAACCCCTTCCGTCCGGACGGCCGACGAGCAAATATTGATGGAGGCCGGCACCTACGCTTTTGCCGCACTGCATACCTTTAAGGGCCCGGTCAATACCGTCCGCTTGCTGGCCGCCCTGGCCAAAAAGTCCAGCGGTCCGGAGGAAGTCGCGCGAAAGTGCGACGCTATCGAGCGCGAATGCGATTCGCTTTTGATGACGGTCAATGAAACTTTTGCCCTTAGTTCCGGTCGGGCGGACTTTAAAACCATCGATCTTGCCCAGTTATTCAAAGAGCTGATCGAAAGCCGGAAGGTTCTGACGACGGAGCACAATATACAACTCAATTTATCCGGCAGCTGCCCCGCGATCGAAGGCGTTGAAGGCGGATTGCGTAACGCCCTTTCTTCCATTATTGATAACGCTATCCATGCCGTGCGCGACAGCGGGCAGCAAGATAAAAAAGTCGAAATCCATGTCACGGGTGATTCCGTTGCCGGCCGGGTGTCTATCCTGATTCAGGACAACGGTCCCGGAATTCCGAGAGACGTCCGGCCTCAAATCTTCGATCCGTTCTTCACCACTAAAAAAGGGGGGTCGGGCATGGGCCTGCCGACCGCCAAAAAGATCATCCAGGAGATCCACGGCGGACATATTAGCCTTTTTAGTCGTCACGACGAAGGAACGGTTTTTACGGTTATCCTTCCTTACAAACCGCTGACCGCCCAGCCCCCCCAGCTCCACGATCTGTCGAAGAAAATCGACGAAGTAAAAAGACTGGTTGAACCCGAAAGCCTGGAATTTTTTGACCAGTGCCTGGAATTTGTCACCCAGGCTCATCTCCGGGAAAGCCCCGTTGAAGAGTTGGTCGGCCAGATCAACGGACAGGTCGATCGCCTTAACGAATATCAGTTAACCGGCCGGCTCCATCTTTCCGCTAACAATTTTTCCCGCCGCACGGAAGTTGTTATTTCAGGCGATGACCTATCCGTCGCCTCTGACTTTTGGGAAAAGTCGATAAGATTTGAACTGCAGCGGCTCGGTTTTGGCGAGGCCACCATTATGCCGACCCGGGCCATCAAGAAAAACAACGACGTCTGCCGAATTTTTGAGATCAGGAAAAGAGACGGCCAGAAATTAACCGAGGCAGAAAAAGATCGGCTTGAAGTGGCTTTGAGAGAACGACTGATCCCCTTCCCAACCCAAGAGGAATTAAACGCCCAGGCCGCCTTTCTGAGGGGAACTTACGCTCTGCTTAAACAATCGGGCCTGGTTTTGAGCGCCGTTTTCAATCCGACCGTGGTGGGCCAGGGTTATCGTCTGGTCGGCCTCAAACTTATGTTCCATCCCCCAGCCCCGCAATCTGAAGATTTTCTCGTTGAAAAATATTTAACGGAACAGCCGCGGCCGGCCTCGATCCTGCGGCCGATCATGGAAAAATTGTCCTCTCCCCTGGATATCGTCGCCATCAGCGAAACGATCGATCCGGAAAAACTGACCAATATCGGAGTAGATGATTTTACGATCAAAATGCTCCTGGCTTCCGGCTACAAATCCGCTATCCTGGCCGTTCTACCGACCTTGGCCGGCGGACGGGTCGCTAATATTTTGTGTTCTTCCCTCCCATTGATCCCCCACGAAAAAGAAAGCGGCTTTCTCGCTTACAACCACGAATGGCTGACTCTGTTGAAATCTAAGTTATAATGAAACTCGGTATCGCACAGCCTTCTTTTGAGACCATAAAATGGGATCATTCTCCGGTCAGAGCCGGCTATGACCTTGAGTCCCGCTTACACGGGCTGCGTGAGGTTCGCCGGCTGTTCCCGCCCGGGATATTGAACCGGCTCTGTTCCGCGCCGATCTCGACTTTTATCTGGCAGATCACTGATCGTTTCCCGAACCGCATGACTGTCCCCTTATTTGAGGCGCTGGAAGCTTATGTCGGCCCGATTGCCGGGGACAAGACTTTTTCCCGTCGGATGGACGCGGTCACGCACACCGTCTGGCTGTTTCATTCGTTGGCTCGCCTCGCCAACTGCAAGACACTCGATAATGCCGTTCTTCTATTCGGTGATCGCGGCATTAACGGCCTGGCGGACGCCTGCCCGGCGATCGTCGAGCTCGCAAGACTGTATAATTCGTTGAACAATAACGACAAAAGACTACTGTTGATCACCACCCTGCTCCACGATATCGGCAAGGCAACCGGCAATCGGGAGCGCCATCCCCATGTCGGCCTCGACTTATTCCGACGCAGTCCGGCCCTGAAAGCAGCGGTCGCGGCAACTCTCTCTTCTTGCCAAATAGCCAATAGAGAATCTCTCCTCCTGATCGAATCAACGATCGGAGAACACGATCTGATCGGCGGACTGGCGATCACCCGGGACCGGAGTATCTTCGAGTGTGCGGATGCGATCACGATGAGGACGGCTAGTCAAAGCTTGAGAGAAAAAATCTTGGCCTTCGTAACCCTGGTAAATTTTGCCGATATCGACGCCCAGAGCGAACGCGGTATTTTTACCGACGACAAATTGAGCGCCTTTGACGCCGTCGTTACGACCCTGCGCGGGCTCATTGCCGGCACAGAAAAAAAAGACCTGCCCGCCTGGGGGCGGCAGAGATTTTTGGCCTGGTCCGGCGGCGACACTCCCGGTTTTTCGGCCAGCGCAAAAATTGGAATGTTGAACCGACTTTTACCCAATGTGGACGAAAAGAATAATTTTCTTCGCGTCCTGGGTGAAATCTCGCTCTTTGACGGCATGTATAATCTGGCCACCGCCATTCATGATCCGGCCGCGGTCATTAAATTCCTCATCTGGATCGCCGATATCGTCGGGCGTGAAAATGTTCAAACCATTACCTATGACAATAGTTTTATCCTGTCGGAATCGGGTATTGCCGCCGGGATCGCTCGGGCCGCCCGCGATGAACGGTCTTTTT
>JAQUOB010000084.1 GCA_028717325.1 Candidatus Margulisiibacteriota bacterium | reverse complement strand
TCTGCGGATTCAGTTTTTTCTCTAAAGCCTGTTTAACCAGGATTTCAACCGCTTCCAGATTGCCGCTAATAACTGCCGCTTTGATGTCCTGATAGCCGGAAAATTTAATATTTTGAATATTGGCTTCGCGTTTCTTTTCCGCCGGTTTCCCCGACCGCCTGGCTTTATCAACTTCTTCTTTAAACCTCTTTAATAATTCTTCCCTAGCCCCCGGCCCCTGACCCCTTAGTCCCTTCAAAACTTTGCGCACCTCCCCGTCCGTCACATCGATTATTGCCGCATCCAGCCCGTAAGCAACCGCTAACTGAAAGTATAAAGCGTTAAGCTTTGACCGGTTCGGCAAACCGTGCGACACGTTGCTGATGCCCAAAATGGTCTTGACGCCGAGGATCTCTTTGACTTTTGGAATAGCTTTTAAAGTTTCCAGGCAGCCAGCGATCCCCACCCCGGCGGTTAAGACCAGATTATCGACATAGATATCTTCAGGCGGAATGCCGGCCTGTTTAGCCGACATAACGATCCTCTCCGCGATACGCACGCGGTCGTCCGCCGTCTGCGGCAGTCCTTTTTCATCAAGCGCCAGGGCAATGATCGCCGCGCCGTATTTTTTGGCCAGGGGCAGCACCTTATCGATGCTCTCTTTTTTGCCGTTGACGGAGTTCAGCAAAGCTTTGCCGCAGAAAACTTTCAAGCCGGCCTCCATGGCCGCGTAATTCGGGCTGTCGATCGAGAGCGGTTGTTCGGAGACCTGCTGGACGACCTTGATCGCCGCTTCCATTTCTTTCGATTCGGAAATATCGGGGACGGAGACATTGACATCGAGCAGGTCCGCCCTGTCTTTCGTTTGTGTCGCCGCTTCTTGTCTGATGATCTGGGTTTTCCCGGTTTTGATCTCTTCTTGAAACAGCTTGCGTCCGGTCGGATTGATCCGCTCGCCGATCAGCAGCGGCACGCCCTGCTTGATTTCCACCACTTTTGTTCTGGAAGCGAATTTCGTATTTCGAATTTCTGATTTCGAATTTGCTTCGAATTTCGTGCTTCGTATTTCGGATTTAATGGCCTTGATATGCTCCGGCCCCGTGCCGCAACATCCTCCAATAATCCGAACTCCTAACCCGGCAAATTTCTTGGCAAATACTCCGAACTGTTTCGGCGTCATTTTATAAACGGCCTGATTGCCGACCAGCTCCGGCATCCCGGCGTTCGGCATCACCATCACTGGCAACTTGGTCGCCGCGAGATACCTTTTGGCTACTTTGAGCAAACCTTCAGGCCCGGTTGAACAATTAGCGGCGATCACGTCGGCGCCCAAAGCTTCCAGCACGACGACGGCGGCTTCGGGCGGCGTGCCGTAAACGGTTTTCTCCGCATCGTCATAGGTCATGCTGGCGATGACCGGCAATTTGGTTTCATTTTTAACCGCGATGACCGCGGCTCTCATCTCCTGAAGATCGGAGATCGTTTCGATCGAAACAACGTCAGCGCCGCCTTCTTCCAGCGCTTTGGCCTGCTCGGCAAATGTTTGATAGGCCTGGTCAAAAGTTATCTCGCCCAGCGGATCGATCATCTTGCCGAGAGGACCGATCGAGCCGCAGACAAAGCCCTTGGCGCCGATGACTTTTCTTGCCAGTCGCGCCGCAGCGATGTTGATCTCTTTTACTTTATTCTCATAACCGTAATCGGTTAGTTTGATCCGGTTAGCGCCGAAAGTGTTGGTTTCGATTATGTCGGCACCGGCCGAAACGTAAGCTTGGTGGACTGCTTCAACAACTGCCGGTTTTTTGATATTGACCGCGTCAAAACAATCTTCGGGGCGGACGCCCCGCTCCATCAGCTGGGTCCCCATCGCCCCGTCGATGACTAGTATTTTTTTATTCACTGCTTCAAGAAATCTACTCACCCGGGATCCTCCTCATCACATAGGCGTCTTCGCCGTCGGGATAATAAGCTTTCCTCGTATTGATGACTTTAAAACCGTATTTTTGGTAAATATTTTTCGCCGTCTCGTTGGAAACCCTGACTTCGAGGAAAAAGACCTCTTCATCGTTTAAGACATGCTGCATCAGTCGTTTGCCGACCCCCTGCCCGCGGAAATCGGGATGCACGGCCATGTTGATGATATGGACTTCGTCAAGTATCTTTTCCACGCCGATATAGCCGGCGATCCGGCCGGCCTCGTCTTTCCCCACCAAGTATTTATGCTCGTCCTCGCGAAAGATCGATTCGGGCTTGGGGAATTTGAAGCAAAGCTTCTCTATCTCCACCACCGCGGCGATATCCTTGTCTTTCATCGGCGAGATCGTGATCATAAAAAAATTATATCATAAATTGCCGAAGTTGACTCATTTAGCAAAACAGGCAATAATCTTAGGGCTATGGACAGCATGATTGATTATTTCAAATCGTCGTTGGCAGAGGTTTTTGATGAGCTGAAGACCTCGGAAAAAGGTCTGCCTGAAGAAGAGGTCCAGAAGCGGCTGAAACTCTATGGCTTGAACCGGCCGGTCGTCAGAAAAGAAAAAAGCATTCCGGCCCAAATCCTTTCTCGCTTCATGAACCCCCTGGTTGTTGTTTTGCTGATCATCGCCGGATTTTCGCTTTTCTTTGGCGAGCAGATCAGCGCCCTGCTGGTGCTGATGATGGCGGTCTTGAGCGTCTTTCTTTCGTTTTTTCAGGAATACCGCGCCGGTAAAGAAGCGGAGAAACTCAGGGAGATGGTCAGGACAACGGCTACCGTTGTTCGCGGCGGCCGGCCAAGAGAAGTCAAACTGGCGCAGATAGTCAGGGGCGACATTGTCGATCTCTCGGCCGGTGACATGGTCCCGGCCGATATCCGAATAATTTCCTGTAAGGACCTGTTCGTCAATCAAGCTTCTTTGACCGGCGAGTCCCTGCCGGTTGAAAAATGCTCGGATGACCCGCTGGCAAACGCCGCCTATATGGGCTCAAGCATTGTCAGCGGCACCGCGATGGGAGTGGTCGTTAAGACGGGCCTGGCCACCAGGTTCGGAGAAATGGCCAGCGCGATAGTTTCCGCCCCGCCGCCGACCAGCTTTGATAAAGGGATCAATGAATTTACCTGGCTGATGATCCGTTTCATGTCCGTTTTGGTGGTGTTCATTTTTGTTGTCAACTTTTTCCTTAAGGGCAACCTGCTCGAATCCTTCCTCTTCGCGATAGCGGTAGCGGTCGGCCTGACGCCCGAGATGCTACCGATGATCGTAACGGTCAATCTCTCGCGGGGCGCGATGGCCATGGCCAAGAAAGAAGTTATCGTCAAGCGCTTGAGTTCGATCCAGAATTTTGGCGCGATGGATGTGCTCTGCACCGACAAGACCGGAACGCTGACGCTGGACAAGATCGTCCTTGAAAAACATTGTGACGTAAAAGGCAGGGAGGACCAGTCCGTCCTGGTACAGGCCTACATTAACAGTTATTACCAGACGGGGCTCAAAAATCTGCTGGACAAGGCCATTCTGAAGTATGAAAAATTATTGGTCAAACAGTTCAAGAAAATTGACGAAATCCCCTTTGACTTCCAGCGCAGGATAATGTCGGTCGTCGTTGATTATAACGCTCATCACCGACTGATCGCCAAAGGAGCGCCGGAAGAGATCTTTGCCCGCTGCGACAGCTATGAATTGGACGGCGCTCTCCATCCGGTGCATCCGTCGGTTATTGAGGAACTCAAAAAGGAATATGATTCGCTCAGCGCCGAGGGCTTTCGCGTGCTGGCCGTGGCCTACAAGGACGTGGAAAAGAGCAAAACGGCCTTTACTAGAGAAGATGAAAAGGCTTTGGTGCTCAAAGGCTACGTGGCTTTTCTTGACCCGCCCAAACCATCGGCCAAAGAGGCGATCGCGGCTCTGCGCAAAATGGGGGTTGAGTTAAAAATCCTGACCGGTGATAACGAACTGGTGACGCGCAAGATCTGCAGTGAGATCGAGCTGGACATTCAAGGACTGGCCGGCCCCGAAGCGGTCGATCAGGCTTCGGACCCGGAGCTCAAAGACCTGGTTAATAAAACGACTATCTTTGTCCGCCTGAACCCGGCGCAAAAAGAGCGGATCATCATTGCCTTGCAGAGAGAAAATCGAACAGTTGGCTTTCTCGGGGACGGAATCAATGACGGCGCCGCCTTAAGGGTTGCCGATGTCGGCATCTCCGTTAATAACGCCGCGGATATCGCCAAAGAATTGGCGGATATTATTCTTTTGAGAAAAAGCTTGCGGGTGTTGAAGGATGCCGTGATGGAAGGCCGCAAGACGTTCGGCAACATCACTAAATATGTCAAGATGGGAGCAAGCTCCAATTTCGGGAATATGCTCAGCATGACGGGTGCCACCCTGTTTCTGCCTTTTCTGCCGATGCTGCCAATTCAGATCTTATTAAATAATTTTCTCTATGACCTGTCACAGGTCGGGGTTCCGTCCGATGAGGTTGACAATGATTATACGCTAATACTAAGGCTCTGGAACCTTAAACTGATCAAGTACTTTATGGTCATAATCGGCCCGGTCAGCTCGATCTTTGATTTCGCGACTTTCGGCATGATGCTCTTTATTTTTCACGCCTCACAACCCTTATTCCATACCGGCTGGTTCCTCGAATCGTTGACGACGCAAACCCTCGTCATCTACGTCATCCGCACCGGCAAGGTCCCTTTCATTGAGAGCTGGCCGAGCCTCTTCCTGATGCTGACCTCGATCCTGATTGTCACGGCAGGGTTCGGCATCGTCTTTTCGCCGCTGGCCGCCCCTCTTGGTTTTGTAGTGCCACCGCTCCTCTATTTTGTGCTCATGTTCCTGATGGTGGCCGTCTACCTTTACCTGGTCCAAATAGTGAAAGTCTGGTTTATCAGGAAGTTCGGGTTTGATTAATAAGTTGATTTAGACAGCCTTGGCAAGCCTGATCAGATCATAAGTCGGCAGGGTTGACTTCTAAACTGGGGATGTAACTTTCCGGCATCATTTCATCGATCGTCACAAATTGATAGCCCTCGCGCTTCAGGATGGTCAGGATTTGCGGCAGAATATCTATTGTTTGCTGAATGCCGTCGTGCATCAGGATAATGCCGCCGTTCGAAATCCGATCGAGGACTTTTCGTTCAATGACCCCTTTTCCCGGGCTCAACCAATCGCCGGCATTGTCGGTCCAGAGCACCACAGCATAACCAAGCGTTTCAGCCGCCATGAGCACGGGAGTATTATAGTCGCCGCCCGGCGGACGAAAAAGATGGGGACGTTTGCCGGTTATTGATTCGATTACGTCACCGCAGGCCTCGATCTCGGTTGCCGCATCCTCGCTCGAAACCTTAGTCAGGTTGACATGATCATAAGTATGGTTACCGATGCCGTGGCCGGCCGATGCTTCGGCCCTGATCAGCGCCGGGTACCGCTCTGCCATCTCACCGACTAAAAAGAAAGTTCCCTTCACATCATATTTCTTCAGTATTTCAAGCAGGAAAGGCGTGAAATAAGGGTGCGGCCCGTCATCAAAGGTGAGCGCAATTTTTTTCTTCAAGAAGCTGCCGCGGAAAAATTTGTGATATCTGATACCCCGCCGCAATTCCGCGCGATCCTGCACCAAGAGCGACAGCACACTTTTATCGACCTCTCGCCTGGCGTTTCGCCAATAACTGTCAAGCAGAGTTTGTTCCGAAACCTGTTTTCCCAGCCGATATTTTAGTTTTTTCTTGGCGGCAACCTGACAACCATTTAGGGCAATTGAAAAGAGTATTAAAACCAATAACAATGTTAGACAAAATAAGGGTTTGTTTTTTTTGCGTCTCATTCTCTCTGCTCTATAAAAAGAGCAATATCCCCAGTAACGCGTGGAACAAAGCTAAAGCGATCGTGATGTAGGCAAACAGCCGGTGACGGGCTAACGGCGCCGTGGTTATTCCCATATAAAATGTTATGGCCAGGAATGTGATGGTCACGATC
>JAQUOB010000083.1 GCA_028717325.1 Candidatus Margulisiibacteriota bacterium | reverse complement strand
GGTCGCTCGCCTTGAGCCGAATGCGATCTAGGGCCACCCCTCCGATCCTGGGCATGGCAAAGAACGGCGCCGACCGGTCGACAAGTTTCGTAGCACTGAGAAAACCAGCTCGTTCGTCATAATGGACCGCCGCCTCACCCCGGTGGAGGACGGCCGGCACGCCGGCCAACCCGGACAATTCCCGCAGGATATCGGTCTCGTTCCACAGTTCATTGTCACTCCAACCGTTCGGAGAAATTTTGGCCACGATCTCGCTGGCTGTTTGACCTTTATTCCTCGGTAACAGATACCCGGGGAAAAGGGCCATTGAGGTCGCGTCAAACTTTTTGCCCCCGGCCACGATCGTCCGCCTGTCCGCTGTCCGGCCAAGGACCATCAGCTCTGGGTTGACGCCAGCCCGAGTCGCCAATTTTGGGGAGACCTTTTTTCCTCTTAGTTCAAAAACGCCGTACATATCCAGTTAATTATCGTAAAATTAGCGGCGGGATTTCAAACAATCAATAAGTGGAGTCAGCCTGCTGTAATATTTTTAATTCGATGGGGTCATCGGGCCCGAAGGGTTCAACGAGGGGATCATGCTTTTTAATGATGGAAAGAAATTCTCCGGAAACCCCGATTTTGGCCAGCATGTCGGCGCCGATCGCGCCGTGATGTTTGTGGACGTAAAAACGCCGGAAAAGCCGCCCGGTCCTGCCCCTGTCCGCCAGCCAATCATAGAGGCCGGGAGATAAAAAGCGGATGATGACCAGGATTGATTTTGTGAGGATCGAATTCCTCTCCGCCAGCTTGCCGATATCATGCAGGAGGCCCAGCTTGACCAGCTTTTGCGGATCAAGCTCGGGATTATAGAGAGCCAGCTCGAGCATCTTGCGGGCCACGACGACAGCGTGTTTTTTCTCGAACCGCGGCAGCTGGTTAAAAAGGGCGGTTTCCTCATTGTTCAAATAACTGCGGGCAAAGGCCTCATCGGATCTGTCGTAAACCGAGAACATAGAAAAATAGAACTGTTTGAGACGGTAAACAAGCCGGTCAAGCATCGATCGCTGTCCGGAGCGAGGCAACGAATTTGGGGACGGAGTTTATTTTCTTCCGAGCGATGCGGTCAACGATCGCCGAGCCGACGATCACGCCGTCGGCCAGTTTGATGGCCTGGGCCGCCTGGGCCGGGGTCGAGATGCCGAAGCCGATCGCGATCGGCAGATTGGAATACTTTTTGATCTTTTCGACCAGTTGCGCCAGGTTGCCGGCGATCGCCTCTCTTTTCCCGGTTATGCCGGCCACCGAGATCAAATAAATGAACCCGGTCGCCCTTTCGGCGGCCAGCTTAATCCGCGATTCTGTGCTCGTGGGAGAAACAAAAGCGATCCTGTCGACTCGCGACTCGTGACCCGTGACTCGCGACTCTTCGGGCGGCAAGTCGGGGATCACCACACCGTCAACGCCCGTCTTTTCACAATCCCGGTAAAAGTTATCTTCGCCGTATTTCATGACCAGGTTATAAGCCAGCATGAAGCAAATCGGGATTTGTGTTTTTTTTCTGACTTTAGCCACCAGTTTAAAAACATCAGAGAGAGAAACGTTTTTTTTCAGCGCCCGCTGGTGCGAGGCCTGGATGACCGGCCCGTCGGCCAGCGGGTCGGAAAAGGGAATGCCGAGCTCGACGATATCGGCCCCGGCCTTTTCCAGGTCATAAATAAGTTTCTCGGTCGCGCCCAGCGCCGGATCGCCGGCGGTGACGTAAGTTATCAGCGCTTTTCGGCTCTCAAACGCCTTTGATAGATTCGACATCTTTATCTCCCCGCCCGGACAGGCAGACGATCACGGTTTGGCTCTTGTCCAATTTGGGCGCCAGTTTTTTTAAATAAGCGATCGCGTGCGACGATTCGAGCGCCGGAATAATGCCTTCGGTGCGCGCCAGCAGTCTGAACCCCTCCAGCGCTTCCGCATCGTTCGCCGTCACATATTCGACCCGGCCGAGATCTTTCAAATAGCTGTGCTCCGGGCCGGTGCCCGAATAATCAAGGCCGGCCGAGATCGAGTGGGTGTTCATTATCTGCCCGGTTTTTGTCTGGAGAACGTATTCCTTGGCGCCGTGCAGAACCCCGACAGAACCTTTGCACAATGAAGCCGCCCCTTCGGCCTCCACGCCGATCATCTTGACCCCGGCGTCCGCCAAAAAGGGATGGAAAAGCCCGATCGAATTCGAGCCGCCGCCGACGCAGGCGACGAGATAGTCCGGCTCCTTCTTTTCCGCTTCAAAATGCTGGCCTTTGGCTTCCCGGCCGATGACCGCTTGAAAATCCCTCACCATCATGGGATAAGGGTGCGGCCCGACGCAGGAGCCGAGGCAGTAAAAAGTGTCGGCCGGATTGGCCATCCAGTCGCGCAGGGTCTCGTTGACCGCGTCCTTGAGCGTGCGGCTGCCGGTCATGACCGGCACCACTTTGGCCCCCAGGAGCTTCATCCGGAAAACGTTCAGGGCCTGGCGCTTGATATCCTCTGCTCCCATGTAAACTATGCACTCAAGATCGAAAAGTGCCGCCGCTGTCGCCGTGGCGACCCCGTGCTGGCCCGCCCCCGTTTCCGCGATTATCCTTTGCTTGCCCATCCTCCGCGCCAGCAGCAGCTGGCCCAGCGTATTATTGATCTTGTGCGCCCCGGTGTGGCAGAGGTCCTCGCGCTTCAGGTAGATTTTCGGGCCGCCCAACTCTTCGGTCAATCTCTCGGCAAAATAGAGAGGCGTGGGCCGGCCGACATAATGTTCAAGATAATAGTCGAGTTCCGTTCGAAAAGCGGGATCATGCTTGACGGCCAGATAGTCCTTGATAACATCTTCAAGCGGAGCCATCAACGTTTCGGGCACGAACTTACCGCCGTAAGGCCCAAAGTGACCGGCGGCATCGGGGAGATCGGAAAAGTTGGGGACAGTCATAATGATTTATTATATAATAAACGCGGTGAAAAATACATTAGCTTTGATCTTTTGCCTGCTGGTTTTTTTCGCTCCGGCTTTTGCCGCCCAAACCCCCGAACAGGTCATCAACAAATTCGATGAGAGTTTTTCCCGGATCAAAGACGCCCAGGGCAGTTTTACCCTTGACACCAGCCTGCAGATCATGGGCTGCGGCGGGCCGCAGCGCCGGACCGGCCGCCTCTGGTACAAAGCTCCCGACCGGGTCAAATTCACTCTCGATCGGGACACATATTTTTTCAGGGGCAACCGGATCAGGAAGATCGATGGTAAAGGCACCCGCTTTTACGTCCAGCTGATCCATGCCCCCGACTTTGCCCCCGGCTTTAACCCTAAACTCATTACTCACAATTTCAATCTGAAGCTGATCAAAGAAACCGGAGATGACATTTGCCTGGAAGGCAGCCCCAAACCGGGAGTGCTTAAAAATGTCAAAAAAGTTCTGTTCCATATCGATCCGAAGGATTATCTCTTGACACGCATGGACCTTTCGTTAAGCTATAATCTTTCGGGCAAGATAAACATAAAATATGAAAAAGTCCACGATCTGCCGGTGCCGACCGCGACTTACGGCAAATCGGCGCTGGAGATCTATGCCGGAGCGCTGGCCGGCTTGATTTATGATCTAAAAGGTGAAAGAATACAGGTCAATCAGGGACTGGCCGATAATATTTTTGATCCCGGTTTTTGAAGGGGGTGAGAATGGGAAATAAAAAATTTGTTCCTTGAAAAAATTAAAGAGGGGGAAAAGAATGAGATCATTATTAGTTGCTCTTCTGTTGATCTGTGCTATCGCGGCCGTCGGCTCCGCCGAAATGCTGGTCACGGCTAATCCCATCGGCCAGGGTAAATGGGCGGTTTTGGGCGCTGGCTATCAGGATTCGAATGCGTATAATAATTCCGGCTGGAAAACACTTACCATCGGTGGATATGCTGGTTACGGCATAACCAATAAATTAGATGTTCTTGCTCAAATCGGACAGGCAAATGTAAGCGGTTTGCCGGCCGGCGTCAGTGTTTCCTCTTTAGGATATGGCCTCATCCTGAAATACGCCGTTTTGGAAGAAGGCGCGAGCATGCCGGTATCCGTTTCCGCAGGCGCCGGATATAAGTTGCTTAATAATAAAGTTACCGGACTTGCCGATGCAACCGGCAATCAGTGGCTAGTCGGGCTAGGCGTAAGTAAGATGATGGTCCCTTTCATCCCTTACGGCGGAGTAACCTATCGCAATACCAATGCCGGTTTTGCGGGCGGGGTACTTGACTCTGCACAGCTTGATATAACCCTCGGCACGGCCATCGCCTGGTCAACACAAGGCGCGGTTTTTGTCGAATATACACTCCAGTCAGTCAACCCGAGCACCGCATCTGGTATTGCCAATCATTCCAGCGGTCAGATCGGTCTCGGTGTCGGGTATAAGATCTAAATCTTCTCAAAACAGTCCCGGGTCTCTCCGGGACTGTTTTTTATTTAAACCTTGACATTTTAATTGGTAAGGTTTATACTTTTATTATTGTCATGGTTTTTCATTTTTATCACGACGGCCATAAACCGGTCTACACCATTCATATCGCCGCCGAGCTTTTGGGCTGCCATCCCAGAACGCTTCGGCTTTACGAGCAGGCCGGCCTGATCAAGCCCAACCGGACCGCCAAAAATTATCGTCTTTATTCCCAGCATGACCTGACCACGGTCAAACGGATCTGCGCCCTGATGGCTGAATGGGAGCTCACTCTGTCGGGGGTCAGCGCGATGTTTCAAATGGCCGAGCGCTTTCACATCGAGATGGAACGGTTATTTGAAGAGATGCTGCGAGATGTCTAACTTGCTATAACATTTTCGATTGTCTATAATAAACGAAATATAAAAAAAGGAAGAAAAGATAACATGATCTGTCAAAAATGCAAGATCCGTCAGGCCACGGTCCATATCACCAAGATCGTCAACGGCAAGAAGGTGGAGCGGCACCTGTGCAGTGTCTGTGCGGCCGAAGAGGGTTATATCCCGTCAAGCGATGAATTCGATTTTGGCATACCGGGCTTTTCCGATATGTTCGATTTCCCCGATGTTTTCGCTTCTTTATTTAAAAGACAACCAAAAGAAAGGTTTTATTCTTACTTCAACGATTCCGCCAACCGCGTCCTCCAGATCGCCACGGAAGAAGCCAACCGCCTGGGACACGATCACGTCCGGACGGAACATCTCCTGCTGGCCCTGATCAAGGCCGAAGGTTTCGCTGCCAAAGTCCTGCAGGTGCTGGGCATCGACCTCGTCAATCTTTTTTCCGACGTTGAATCGCTGATCGGCCGGGGCGAAGGCTCCCCCAAGAAAGTTACGATGTCACCCAGGGCCAGGAAGACCCTTGAGCTGGCTTATGACGCTGCCAGGGAACTCGGTTTTAATTATGTCGGCGAAGAACACATCCTGCTGGGGATCATCCGCGAAGGCGAGAGCCTGGCCGCCCAGGCGCTCAGCAAGCGCAAGATCAATTTTGATAAAGTCGCCAAAGAGATAATCAAAGAAGTCGAAAAATCTTTCGGCCCGTCGGGCCCCGAGGAACTGCCGCCCGGATTTCCGGGAGAGGGTGAAGGCGGAGAAGAAGGCGGCCCCGAAGAAGGCGGGCCGGAACAATTCGGTCCGGGCGAGCTCTTTGGCTTCCCTGGTCTAGGCACCGGCGCCCCACCCCGCCCGGCAAAACCGGCCCTGACTTCTTATGGCCGCGACCTGACCGCCATGGCCAAAAAAGGCGAGCTTGACCCGGTCATCGACCGTGAAGTCGAGATCGACCGGATCATCCGCATCCTTTCCCGCCGGACCAAGAACAATCCTGCCCTGCTGGGCGATCCCGGCGTCGGCAAAACCGCCATCGTCGAGGGTTTGGCTGACAGAATAATTAAAGGCGACGTTCCCGACATCCTTAAAGACAAACAGTTGATCGAGCTCGACCTCGGCGGCATGGTGGCCGGCACCAAATACCGCGGCGAATTCGAGGCCCGCGTTAAAAAAGTCCTCGATGAGATCCTGGCCAAAAAGCGTCAGATCATCC
>JAQUOB010000082.1 GCA_028717325.1 Candidatus Margulisiibacteriota bacterium | reverse complement strand
GGTAACCGAGCGAAAAGATCTTGATATGGCCGGTCTCGTAATTGATTATTTTCTCAAATGACTGCCGGTCCATGCCCTGGAGGAACGAATCCATCGCCAGCATCAGGGCCAGCCCCAGGGCAATGGCAATGAACGTGAAGAACGTCCGCCGGAAGTTGCGGAAAATATTCCTGAAAGCCAGCTTGATCAGCAATCCGCTGCTCCTTTAGATTTTTGGGGGCGGCTTGAATTGGCGAAATTCCAACCGGTCATTTAAAATTCTCTCCAGAGTCAGTTGGCGGTTAGCCGGGGCATAAATGCCGAATTTATCAAAGTCTTTCCTTAATTTCACCCTCAGATCGCTGAAGAACGGCCAATCGTCCTTGACCATAGTATACCAGCCGGCCCATTTGTCAAAAGTCCAGGCGATATCACGGATATAATTATAAAGGCCACGCGTCCGCCATCGGGCTGGTTCGTTGCCTGTCAGCTTGTCCGCCCGGACCTCTTTAAACGCTTGCAGAGCCTGCTGGTTAATATTGAGATTATCTGTACCGCCTAGTTTAAAGCCTTTAAAGAGCCGGACATAGCTGCACGAAACCGGGTCAAGACTGGCCGGTTGCACCTCCCCGCGGGAAGAAAGAAAAGCGTAAACATCACGGTAAACTTTAAAATCATCATTGTGCGCGATGCACGCCTCGATCGAATCCGAGCCGGGAAAAGTCAAAATAACCGACAAGCCTTTGATCAATACGGTCTGTTCATAAAGCAACTGGCCCTCGCAATAACCCAGTTCCGGATATCTGGTCTTGCCGTCCCTGGTCCAGAGGAGCGCGTACTTGCCGAAATCATTGTTGGCCCAGCGCGCCGCCGATATTTTCCCTTTGCTGTCCAGGTTGAAGTCGTAGTAATCATTGTCCTGCCAGCCGTAAGGCTGATCGAGGTCCGCCCCGATCACCGCCGGCAACTGGTACCATTTTTGTCCGTCCTGGAAGATCCACCGCCCTTTTTGTTTCTGGATCCAGGCGCCGAACGGCACGATGGTGATATCGTAATAGGTCGGGCTGATATAATGGTCAGTCGTACGGAGTATCGTGTACTGCCCGGCATCGGTCGGCGTAGTCGGCGTAAAATCCCACCGTATGTTCTTGCCGCTGATGTAAAAGGCCGCCATATAGTACTGTTCCGGTCCCGGACGGGTCTTGACCTGGACCACCGGCGAATCATTCATGACGATAAATAACCGGCCCAGACCCGGATAGACCTCTAATCTGGCCTGTCCGGTTTTAAAACTCGCCGCGTATTTCTCGATATTCGCGGTCGAATTGACCAGGTCGTGAAAAACCGGAGCCGCAGCATAACCGTCCGGTAAGTTTTTTTGATCGTATCCATGTATTTTTAAAGGGATTCCGACCGGCACCGTCCGAGTTAAAAGATAGATATCCGAAGGCGTGAAGTGCAGACAGCCGTGGCTGTCATAAAGATAACCAAGATGATCGCCGATATAAGCCGCCCAGTTCTTGGAATTGATGATGCTAACGCTTTCATAAGTATCTGCGGAAACCGGCGAGTAAATCCCAAATAACAAGCACCAAAAAACAAACAATACCAAATATCTAATTTTATTCCCGTTACCCACTTTATTCTTCCAGCAGATAATTAAGCTCCTGGTACGCGTCATCCTGGGTCAAACGCGCGAGATCCATTCGCCTGAGAACCAACTCCTGGAGATAGGCATGAAAAACGATCGGATCGCTGATCTTGAATTTATTGAGGTCGTTCAATAAGGCCTGCCTCAAAGGCGCCAATTCAGCCCAGTGCGATTTAAGCGTGGAATAAATATTCGCGTTCTTCTTGATCGAAATGACATATTCATAAATATCATAGATCAAACCCTGCGTCTTGAGTTGGTCGATCTTTAATTCCGTCCCCTGCCATTTAGCGATCCCTTCACTGACCAGGAGGTCCGACTCTTCTGTGGTCAGTGGAGTATTGCCGGCCACCTTATAGGCCACAAAGACGTCCGGCGGGACCGCCGCGGTTTCGGTGGTGGTCAGCGGCAGATTTCTAGCCAGCTTAAAACTGGCGCTGCCCAGCGGCTCGATCAGGTCGGGAGCGTCCGGGTTCTGGAGAAAATTGTAACAGGCGAGATAAAGATCGAAGTTTTTGCTGTACTTGACGCAATCTTCAAACGTATCTTTGGGGGCCGCCAGGACCTTGATCAGCTCGCGGACCATTTGGCGCTGTTCCATCATCAGATCGCCGGAGGTATGCGCCAGTTCCGACGCGGAGGTCTTTCGGTCGCGCGAAAGCTGGATCGGATATTTGCCGAACTCGTTGCTCCCCCAACGGGCCTTGATCAAGCTGCCGCTCTCATCGGTCGCGACGTTATAATACAAGTAGACCTGTTTAGCGGCCGGAGCGTTGAGATCGGCCGCGACGATATCAGGAACCTTCGCCCAGTTGCCGTCCGCGTCAAGAAAAGCCCATTTACCTCCGTCCTTTTTCATCTGAGATTCCTGCGGGATAACGGTCGTGTCGTGATAAATGCCGGAAACATAATTGGCCGGTTTTTTAAACACATAAAAAGTCGTCGCCGAGGTCGGATACGCGGTATCGGCCTCAAAGATCGGCCGGCCTTGACTGTCCCGGCTTTGCACGACTTTCACCGCCGTGCTCGGCCCCGATTCGATCTTGATCCTGGCAAAGGGTTCGCCGCCCAGAAAGATGATCCAGAGGGCGGAAGCAGGATAAACCGTCACAGTGACCGATGAGGGCTTGGCAAAGCGCGGCGCCAAAGCTTTTATATCATCATCAAAATTGATCAGGCTGGTCAATGTCGGCAACTGATCGTATGACGGATCGGCCGCTTCATTGTAGCTTTTAACGATTATCTTGGCGCCGATCGGCAGCAGCCGGCTAACAAGGAAAATACTACGCGGGGCCATATGCAGGCAACCGTGGCTTCGATAGAGACTGCCGATCATTTCATTGATCAAGACGCCAAAATTATAATCGTTGAGCGCTCCGACCGATTCGATCACCAGTCCCTGCCCCTCACCCGAAGCGGTCGCGGTCATCGTAATAATATTGCGGAGGGCGTTCTTTTCGTTCTGTCCAAGGATTGAAGTATCCGGGCCCCGATCAAAGAGAGTACCGTAAGTCAGCTGGCTATCAAAGTCCGCCCGGACGGGCAATCCCCATAGCATCACCGCCAAGAAGATCGGCCAGATCCAACTATTACGTTTTATTGTCATAACGGTTAATTCTTCCGCCAGCCACAATTAAAGTATAACAGGGAAAGAAACGGGGACCAACCCGTTTAAAGTGTTCATGTTACCTTTAAAAAGAATTAGGTCCCCGCTTTTATTACAGAGCCAGAGGCTGAGAAACGGATAAACTTAAACCTTTAGAAGTAACGGTATTCGAACGAACAATACTGTATCCGATCTCGAAACCGGTCTTCCCTAACCCGAGGCCTAAGTCAGCAGTGATGCCAAAGAAGACATCGCCGCCGATTTTGCCGGTGGTCTTCCCGTTACCGTAGACAACATAGTTCAATCCGCCGGTAAGGTAGCTCTCTTGACCACCCAGCCACTGCGGCAAATTGATAACGCCGCCAGCGTAAACAGGGACAGCCTTTAAGTTCCCTCCACCCTGGAAATAACCCGTACCAAGCTTGAACTTCACGGTATTGGCAGACCCACCAAACATAGGCCCAAGTCCGACAAAGTCATTCAACACCACGTTGCCCATCAAGCCGGCAGAACCGGAGATGGCGCCCTTACCGGTATTGATATACTCGCCTTTAAGCTCGGTGTTGATCCCCCAACCAAACAGCCCGGCAGTCGGTGCCGCTTTAACGGCAACAGGAGCCGGCGGTGCGACTGGAGCAACCGGCGCTGGCGGCGGAGCTGGCGCTACGGGAGCAGGAGCCGCTTTTTTAGGAGCAGCCTTCACAACTTTCTTGACGACTTTCTTCACAACCTTTTTGGCAACCGGTTTTTTAACCGGTGCCTTTTTGGCCGGCACAGCCGCTTCAGACATGCTCACGACGCCAACAAAGAATCCTAATACCACTAATAGTGCAATTAATCTTTTCATTATATTTTTCACCTCCTTTTTTTTAAAAACCTTAAAACCTAGGTAAAGTATAACTTTGTCAACTATAATGTCAAGTATAATTTATGATTAATGCTTGCCGCCGCGGCCTTCACTACTTCGGCCCTGTTTTTTCGATTGCTCGTAATTCCCCTGATTTGTCGGCTGTCCGCCCTGCTTTTTCGACTGCCCGTAATTATTTTTCCACTGCTTGTAATTAATGGGGCGCTCATTTTTATAGACAGCGCGGTAATTCTTTGGCACACCGAACAAAGGCGCAGGAACATAGTTGCGTTGCACAACACCCCACGGGCCGTTGTACTGCCCAGCCCTGTACCAGCGATCGCCTCTCGGCGACCACCAGTAGCCATTATAGAAGAAGACATCAAAACTGTAACCCGGCACAAAATAGATCCCGGACTGCGGCATCATGACCACGGCCGGAGGCTCCGACACTACTATGGGAGGCGGACCAATATTAATGTTGACATTGACCTCCGCCCGAACCGCCGACCCAATAACCAGGAAAGTAAATATTAAAATAAATCCCAAGGGACCAAAAAAACTTTTATTCATGCTCATTCCCCTTAAAAATAATATCCCGCCTGGAACTGCAGTCTTCCGGACTTGACTACATCTATACCAAATTCCAGGAACAGCGGCGTCACATCGAGAAAATGCTCAAAGATAACGGAAATATAAGGACCGGCTTGCGCGTTATTGCCCAGATATCCCACCAGCCCGCCGCTCAAAGACATCGGAAATCTGCTGCTTATATTGCTAAGAAACCATTTTCCTCCGACAAAGACGATACCCGGTGTATTCGAGGTATTGGCTTCAAAACCCATTCTTAACGACACGCTGTTTGAGATGCCGCTGTCCAACATCAGTCCCAGCGCCACCCCATCCCTTATCCCACCTATGACCGCAGGCTGAAAGGCCAGGCAACTTGATCCAAAAAGAAGCACAATAAATGCGGCTACAAAAATCACGGTTTTTTTCATTTTTCCACCTCCTTACTTATGTATTACGAATTCCGCGCTATCGATGACTGAAGTATAGGCTTCACTTATCAAATGTCAAGTTTACCCTCTCTGGGCTAGCTAGCAAGAACACTTTTCCACATTTCGTTGACTATTTTCCACTTACGGTTTTGCCGCAGGGACCCTCTTAGTTGCTCGGGGCTCCAACCTCGTCATCTATTTTATCCATATCTTTTTCGTTCTGTCCGGGATATAGATAAGCCAAGAGGCCCTGAGTAAAGAAGACTGCCGCGCTAATATATTGAACATCTTTATATGATTGAGAGGCCTTTGTGGCGAGAGAGGTTAAGAGCGCGTAGCCTAGCCCGGTCGCCATAAGTATCATGCCTGAATTAATCCGGACCACCTTACTCCTGGCCGCGTTATACTTGAGAATTGAATAAGCAACTTCCTCTTTTTCCACTCCCGTCAAATCCAACTGCTGGAGGGTATCGTTCTGGACCACGGGGTCGCCGGAGGTATAATATAGAATGGCGCCGGTCGTTATTAATGTTAAGCCTTGAGTGAGATTGCCGAGTTTGGCATCGTCACTAAGCCCTCCGCTATTGTTCCAGATGACCCCCAGAAGAGCCAAGCCGAGCCCCAAGTTTCCCCAAAACCTTTTGTTCTGGAAATCCCTCGCCTGATGGGCGATCCTTTCCGTGCAAAGAGGATCAAGCGCCATGAGTTTTTCTTTATCGAACGCCAGGGCATACAGCGCCGAGTGAGTCCCCATTAAGGTAACCAGAAACCAGGCAATGAGATGATAGATGACGATCTTTTTCATAAATTCAATAAAGTCGACAGCACCGTCTTGAACACATCGGGTTTAATGCTGATATCGCCGGTAAAAGGATAATCGAGCGCCACGATCGTGAACAGGGTCAGCGCGATCAGCGCCGCCAGCATGGAGGTCATGATCAGCTGGGGCCCGAAATTTT
>JAQUOB010000081.1:3813-6127 GCA_028717325.1 Candidatus Margulisiibacteriota bacterium | reverse complement strand
CAGATTTCAGCATTGGAAGCATTGGCCATTATTCAAAACTTAATTTCAGCACAGAAAACGGATACCTCTTCTATCTTACTTATTATTTTCAACAGAATAAGGTAATTCAGCCTATGCTGGGATTTTCTAGTGAGTATATCCACATTTTTACGGCCGAGGATGCCGCCATGGCCGCGCCGCTTAATTCACTTGACGTAGACAGTTCTGTTTGGGCGTTTCATCCTACACTTGGTTTAGCTTTTAAGCTTGGCGAACAGAGCATAACGCCGTTTGTCGGTTATTTTAGCGAGCAGGTTGAAACGACGGTTGTTTCAGAGGGCATGATCGTCGGAGGCAAGATGCAGAACGGTTTCAGCGCCAAAAGCTCCGCTACCCTTAATTATGTTTCCGCCGGATCAGTGCTAGATTTTGTTTTCCATCATTTTATCCGGTTTAACACGAAGTTTTATTGGAGATTTAAGGATGGAGATCAAACAAGATTTGCCGCGCGCAATAGGCTGGATTTGTTTATTTCCCAAAACGCGGGAATATCTCTTAAATATGATTATTTTGACGATAAATATGAGAAGAATGCCTTTGCTTCTATCGGGCCAACATTCATCTTTTAGTTGGCGAATAGTTGACATGATAAGTCGACTATGATAAATCATGAGTTGGCCGAAGCCGTAAATTTATGGTAACCTAATTAGCAATGAGAAATTTTAGAGGCGTAATTTATTTGTTCCTTATCGCTCTTGTCGGGCTGATAATCTTGTCCGGCTTTTGTCTGGCCATGACGAAGCATTCTTGCTGCCAGCCGAAAAGTTCCGATTGCCCGATCCAATCGGTGCAAAACGGCGCTTCGCCGGCAGCGGTTAGGGCGCTGGAGAATCCAGGCCTGGAACCAGGGCCGGTTTCAAAACCGGCGAAGGATAAGCCGATTGCTTCGGCCGCTTACAAGCAGAATGAAATCCCGGAATTCATCCTGCCAAATTATCACCTTTCCGCAAGTATTACCCACCAAACCAACGCTCCGCCTCAAGCTTAACTTTTTTGGCCCCTGTTGTTAGTTGTTTGTCGTAAGTTGTTAGTTATATAATACCTGAGGTGAAGGATGTTTCGATTTAAAATAAGCTGTTTAATGGCGTTGATTTTAATCTCGGCGGCCGCGGCTGAACCGCTGACTCTTTCGGCGGCAGTGGCAAGAGCGGCTAAGAATAATCCGGAGCTGGCGGCCGCGCGGGCGCAATGGGAAGCGGCCAAAGCCAAAGTGCCCCAAGCCATCAGCTTTGCCGACCCTAAACTTGGCCTCGAATACGATCAGATACCCTCCGGCTCGCGCAAACTCGAAGACGGCATGAAGATGTACACCGCCGAACAGATGATCATGTTCCCGGGCAAGATCTATGCCGAATGGCAGATGGCGGGGCGCGAGGCCGATCTCTTTAACGCCCGCTACAAAGCCAAATTGCTTGAGATCGCCAGCCAGACCAGGGCCGCTTACTACGAGCTCTACATGGTCGATCGCTCGATTAAGGTCGTGGCCGAGGTCAAAGACCTGCTGGCCGGGGCCAAGAAAACTTCGGAGACGAAATACACGACCGGGATGGTCGCGCAGACCGATCTGCTGCAGGCCAATATCGAGTATCTGATGATGAATAATGAACTGATCACGCTGGAACAGGAGCGCAAAGTCAAGGAAGCAAAACTAAAGTCGTTCATAGCTTCACCGGACTCGGATGCGGTGACGATCGAAACTGAAACGGAGCTTGATCTGCCCGGTCTGCCAGCCTCGCCGGATGAGCTGGAAAAGTCGGCGCTCAAAAATCGCCCGGAACTTTTGGCCATGAAGGCCGAACTCGACGCCAGAGACGCGGGCCAGCTGCGTTCGAAGCTGGAATTTTTCCCCGACCTTGATCTTGGCGTCAGGAAAAGAGTCAACGACGGCTGGGACGCCATGATTTCCTTTTCTGTTCCTCTCTATTTCTGGAAGCAGGGTTTTGGGCTCTCCGCCGCCGGTTTGGAGCGCGAGGCGGCCGAAGCCGCTTACCGCAACATGCAGAACATGACCCGCTGGGAAGTCCGCGAAGCTTATGTGATGGCGGAGACCGGCATAAGAACGCTTGAGCTCTACAAGAAAAGCATCTTGCCGCAAAGCCGGCAGGCGGTCAAAGTCGGCTTAACCGCCTATCAAGCCGGCAAGATCGATTTCCAGGCCCTGCTCCTGGCCGAGAAAATGTACCGGGAAGCCGGGCTTAAATATTATGAGACCCAGGCCGGTTACGGCAAAGCCAGAGCCGAATTAGAGAGAATTATTGGAGGCGAAATTAAATGA
>JAQUOB010000081.1:0-3713 GCA_028717325.1 Candidatus Margulisiibacteriota bacterium | reverse complement strand
GGTTGCGCTCCCGCCAAAAAAGCAGAGCCAATGGGAGGCAAGCAAGTCCTCTTTTACCGCAATCCGATGAAGCCGGAGATTACCTCTGCCGTGCCGATGAAAGATGAGATGGGGATGGATTATGTGCCGGTTTATAAAAAGGAGGTCGGAGCGCAAGCCGGAGAAATCTCTATCAGTCCTGAAGAGCAAAAACTGATTGGAGCTAAAACCGAACAGGTGAGTCGTCGTCATCTTTATAAAGAGATCAGAACGGTAGGGACGGTAGCTTATGACCCGGAATTGTATGTGGCGCAGGAGGAATACGTCGGCACGCTTGGCCTGGGCGATGAAGACTTGATCGCGGCCGGTCAAAGAAGATTACGGGGCCTAGGGTTGAACGAAGAACAGATCGCCAGATTGCAAAAAGAGGGGAAAGCGCAGGAAAATCTTATTCTGCCTGAAGATAAAACCTGGGTTTATATCACGATTTACGAGAATGAGACGGGGTTAGTTAAAGCAGACACGCCGGTTGAAATTGATACGGTCGCTTTCCCTGGAGAGACCTTTACCGGCAAGATCGCGGCAGTTTCGCCAGTGCTCGATCCGATGACCAGGTCGGCCAAGGCCAGAGCGGAGATCGAGAATCCGGGCCAAAAGTTGAAGCCAGGCATGTACGCAAACGTGACGATCAAAGTCGCTTTAGGCAATAGTTTAGCGGTCGCCGATGAAGCGGTGATCAATACCGGCAAAAGAACGATCGTGGTCATGGCAAAAGGGAATGGGCAATATCTTAGTCGCGATGTCAGGTTGGGCCGGAAAGCCGAAGGATTTTATGAGGTTTTAGGCGGGTTGAGGGAGGGGGATAGAGTCGTGACCACTGGTAATTTCCTGATCGATTCGGAATCACGATTGAAATCCACCGGTGGAGGCGAACATCAGCATTAAAATATGGCCAAATTAGTTGAATACATAATAGAATTTTGCGCGAAGAACCGGCTGATCGTTTTCATCCTGGTCGGGGCGCTGATGCTGGGCGGTTTTTTTGCTTTGCGAACCGTTCCTCTGGACGCTCTGCCCGACCTGTCCGATACCCAGGTGATCGTTTATTCCCAGTGGGATCGTTCTCCGGATATCATTGAAGATCAGGTGACCTATCCCATTATCACATCCCTGCTGGGCGCTCCTAAAGTCAAAGCCATCCGCGGATTTTCGGATTTTGGCTTTTCCTATGTTTATGTGATCTTTGAGGACGGGACGGATATCTACTGGGCACGCTCTCGCACCCTCGAATATTTGAATAAGATTATCCCGCGCCTGCCTGAAGGAGTTAAAACCGAATTAGGCCCGGATGCCACGGGGGTGGGTTGGATATTCCAGTACGCGTTGGTCGACAAAACCGGGAAGCATTCTCTGGCGGACCTGCGTAGTTTTCAGGACTGGTATCTGCGCTATTATTTGCAGTCCGTTCCCGGAGTAGCGGAGGTGGCTTCGGTCGGCGGTTTTGTCCGCCAATACCAGATCAATGTTGATCCGGGTGCGCTGCTGGCCTACAACATTCCTCTGATGCGGGTGGTTGAAAATATCCGCAAAAGCAACAATGACGTTGGTGGGCGATTGGTTGAATGGAGCGGGACGGAATATATGGTGAGAGGCCGGGGATATATCAAGGATATCAAGGACATCGAGGGTGTCGTGGTGGGCACAGGGCTGAATGGCGTTCCGGTTACTATCGGCCAGGTTGCCCATGTTACTTTGGGGCCGGACATGAGAAGGGGGATTGCCGAATTAGACGGACAGGGGGAAGTGGCCGGCGGGATTGTGGTCATGCGCCACAAGGAGAACGCGTTGGAAGTCATTAACCGGATCAAGGCCAAGCTTAAAGAGATCGAGCCCGGTTTGCCCAAAGGGGTTAAGATTGTCACCACCTACGACCGCTCCGATCTGATTGAGGCTTCTATCGGCACCGTCCGCGACACGCTTGTTCAGGAATTAATCATTGTCAGTTTAATGCTCATTTTCTTTTTATGGCATCTGCCATCAGCGCTGGTGCCGATTATTGGACTCCCCATCGCGGTGCTGATCGCTTTTATCCCCATGAACTGGATGGGTCTGACGTCGAATATCATGTCCTTGGGCGGTATTGTAGTAGCGATCGGCGACATGGTGGACGCTTCGATCGTTTTAGTCGAGAATGTCCATAAAAGATTGGATGAATGGATGAAGGGTTTGCGGCAAGGGACCCGTGAAGAAATTATGATCGGCGCCATGAAGGAAGTCGGTCCGCCCATCTTTACTTCTTTGCTGGTCATGGCCATTGCCTTTATGCCGGTCTTTATGCTCGAAGCCCAGGAGGGGCGATTGTTCAAGCCGCTGGCCTTCACTAAAAATTATTCAATTTTCTTCGCGGCGCTGCTGGCAATAACTTTGACCCCGGCCTTGATCATGATCTTTGTCCGCGGAAAAATCCTTTCCGAAGATAAACATCCGGTCAGCCAGTTTTTGATCCGGCTATATCGTCCGGTCGCGCTCTGGTCCATCAAACACCGGAATCTGGTGGTTTTGGGAGCCCTGGCCAGTATTTTGGTCACTATTCCCGTTTTCATAAACATTGGTTCTGAATTTATGCCCCCCTTGTATGAGGGCAGCATTCTTTATATGCCGACCACAATGCCGGGGCTTTCCGTCACGGAAGCGGCCAGATTATTGGAGATACAGGACAAAGTCTTAAAATCATTTCCCGAGGTGAAAAGCGTTTTCGGCAAAGCGGGCAGAGCCGCCACCTCAACCGATCCCGCGCCTTTCTCGATGATGGAAACCACCGTGATCTTAAAAGACAAGAAGGCCTGGCGCCGCGGCATGACTTATGAAAAATTAGTCGATGAAATGGATAAAAAAATGAAGATCCCGGGAGTGTCCAACGCCTGGACGATGCCGATCAAGGCCAGGATAGATATGTTGACGACAGGAGTTCGGACGCCGGTCGGGATAAAAATTTATGGCTCGAATTTGGACGAGATAGAAAAAACCGGGACGCAGATCGAACAAATTTTAAAAGAAGTGCCTGGGACAAGGAACGTTTTTGCCGAGAGGGTGGCCGGCGGATATTTCGTGGATTTTGATCTTAAACGCGACCAATTGGCTCGCTACGGCCTGACGGTTGACGATGCCAATATGATCATCATGTCGGCCATCGGCGGAGAAAATGTTTCAACCGTGATCGCAGGCCGGGAGCGTTACCCGATCAATGTGCGCTACGCTCGGGAGCTCCGGGGAGAGATCGACGACTTAAAGCGGGTGCTGGTGCCCGCAATGGGCGGCGTGCAGATCCCCATCTCCGAGATCGCGGAGATCAACCTCCGTTACGGCCCTTCTATGATCCGGGACGAGAACGGACTGCTGGCGGGTTATGTCTATGTTGATATTACCGGCCGCGATATCGGCGGCTATGTTAAAGACGCGAAAAAAGCGGTACGGGAAAAACTGCAGCTGCCCACGGGGTATTCTCTGGCCTGGTCCGGGCAGTATGAATTTATGCAAAGGATGGCGGATCGGTTGAAAGTCTTTGTTCCCTTGACTCTTTTCGTTATTTTTATCTTGTATTTCTTCACCTTCGGCTCCATGATTGAAACATTAATTATTATGCTTTCAGTCCCTTTTGCCCTGATTGGCGGCATCTGGTATATTTTTCTGCTGGGATACAATATGAGCATCGCGGTCTGGGTGGGGTTGATCGC
>JAQUOB010000080.1 GCA_028717325.1 Candidatus Margulisiibacteriota bacterium | reverse complement strand
CGGAAATCCTGCGCGGCTTAAAAGACGGCACGATCGACGCGATCGCGACCGATCACGCGCCGCACAACATTGAAGAGAAGAAAGTGGAGTTTAACCTGGCCTCGAGCGGCATAGTCGGCCTGGAGACCGCACTGGCCCTGGTCATTACCCGGCTGATCGAACCGAAGATCTTGACCCCAAAACAGGCGGTTGAAAAAATGACCGCGGCGCCGGCCCGGATACTGAAGCTGAACAAGGGCGCGCTCAAAGCCGGCGCGGCCGCCGACCTGATAATCGTTGATCCAAAAGCCGAATGGATGGTTGACGCCTCAAAATTCGCCTCAAAGAGCCGGAACACGCCTTTCAACGGCTGGCAGTTAAAAGGGAAAGTTCTTTATACCATCGTTTCCGGCAGGATCGTCGTAAAAGATGGCAAGCTTGTTTCGTAAATGTCAGATGGCTGTAAGCTATCAGCGGTTTTTTAAATTAATTCTTCCTTCATTTGTCATTTTTAATTTGTCATTTGTCATTCTTTCTGGTTGCGGCGACATTACCGGCGAGGTAGCCAGTATTGAAATTAGTCCTTCGACGGTCACTGTCGGGACCAATCAATCACAGGCATTCACGGCCATCGGCAAAAACAGCGTCGGCCAGATCGTTTCGATCAGCCCGGCCTGGAGCGTCCAGGGCGGCATCGGGACTATTTCTTCTATCGGCTTGCTGACGGCCGGGGCGGCTGAGGCGTCAGGGAACGTGATGGCGACGGTCGGCGCGCTGTCCGGGACCGCTGCCGTCACCATTACAAAAAATGGCTGGCTGAAGGGGAATGTCAAAGACACTAACGGGAGCCTGGTCATCGGCATAACGGTCTATCTCAAGCAAAGCCGTTCTCTCTATAACAATCAAACGGACAGCAGCGGCAACTATATAATTTCGAGCATTCCGGCCGGAACCTACGAAGCTGACATCGATGCCCGCGGCAACACGTCCGCCGGTTCAGCTGAAGTCACGATCTCTGAGGGACAGACCGTAACCCAGGATTTTGTTTTATTCACCCCGACGACAGTAACCACCTCAACGACTCTGCCTTTTTAATATGGCTGAAGAAGACTTTAACCCTATCGAAGAAGGCCGGCGTATCGCCCGGGAATATTTAAGTAAAAGGGGATGGGCGAAGGAGTGGCGGCGCGCCCTGAATACCCAGCTTTATCCGGCGGTTCAGCGTGAAGAATTTGAGGAAAAGGAGCGGCGGATCGACCGGATGGAAGAAGAGGCGGAGGCGGGTTTTAGCAACGCTTATGACAAATGGCGGAAAGACGAATCGCCGCCAGCCCGGGAGGTCCTCCGAGCAATTTATGACCTGCTGGGCAAACGCACCGACCTCGGTTTTATCGGCACAAGGATAGTTGATCGACTGAAAAGAGAATTCACCTCGTTCTAAACGGCGAAAATCCGCCGTTTTTTTCTTGTTTGAGCCCTTCGCACGCTCAGGGTAAACGTGGCAATATTATTGCTCTTTCTCCCGCATGAAGAAAAATGCCGGTCTTTTATTACTCGCCTTACTTGTTATGCTTTCGGCCTGCGCCGCCCAGCCCCGTAAAACTATCGTTAATAATGACGATGCCCCGGCTGCCTCTGAAGAAGCTTCCGCCAGCCCCAGCCGCGAGGCAATTTTTATCTACGGCAGCCGAAAAAATTTGCCAGCACGTTTGATCTTAGGTTTAGCGGGTGAGCCCGTCCTCCTCCCGTCCGGCTATGTTCGGTTAGTTGGGGTGGTCAGTGGGGGCAGACCGATAGCCTGTCTTGAGATCGGGGGGAGGGGGCTCGCCCTGGAGAAAGGAGAAACTATTGATGATTATCAAGTTATTCGGATTGATGGCGATCGCGTTGTTCTTGAAAGGAGAAATTAGGCAATGAAAAAGGTTCTATTTTTGTCTTTGGCTGTAACTTTATATTATTTCACTCTGCCGGCCGCGGCCGGAGAGAAAATTGCACGTATCGACTTCGAAGACGCCCCAGTCATCAGCGTGGTGCAGACGCTGGCCAAAAGCGCGGGCTTTGATCTGGTGCTGTCCGGCGATCAGTCGATCGCTCAAACCAAAAAGGCGACGATTCATTTGAAGGACGTCACCCTGGACGAGGCAGTTGACTATATCCTCCGGACCAACGGCTTTAATTATGAAAAAAAAGATGATGTGCTTTTGGTTTCTTCGCTCCCCCAGGACCTTGTCCAGACGGCTTATAAGGCGGAGCTGGAAACCGTGGCGCTCAAACATCTTTCGGCCGCCAAAACGGCCGAACTGCTGGCCAAAGCTATCCCTACGGCTTCTTTCCAGTGCGGCAGCCGCGCCAATTTATTGGTCATTCGCGGCCGGCGGGCTGATATAGACGACGCTGCCAAACTGATCGCGTCGATCGACAGGCCGATCCCCCAGATCTTGATCGAAAGCAAGGTTGTTGAGGTTTCGCAGAGCGATTCGAAGAAGCTCGGCATCTCGTACGGGAACGGGACATACAGGTTCGTGACCGACAAAAGCACCAGAAAAACCTCACCGGCGGAAAATCTGGTCTCCGCCTTGAACGCGCTGATCAGCGACAGCCGCGCCAATGTCGTGGCCAATCCCCGGATCGCGACGCTCGACAATCAAGAAGCGCTCATCAACATCGGGAACCGCATTCCCTTCGCCGTGCCGGTTACTTCGGGATCGACCACCCAATGGACGGTCGACTATATCGACGCCGGGGTCAAGCTCAAGATCACGCCCCAGCTCGGCCAGGACGGAGAGATAACCACCTTTATCCAGCCCGAGGTTTCATCGATCTCGGAATGGCGGACGACCCCGGCCGGCGATTTCCCGGTCATCTCGACCCGCAATGCCTGCGCCACGGTCCGGGTGAAAAACGGCGAAACGATCGTGATCGGCGGCTTATTGTCCGATAATACGCGGGAGAACATCACCCGCGTGCCGGTCCTTGGCTACCTGCCCGGGCTAGGGCTGCTTTTCCAAAACCGGAGCACCGAAAAAGAAAAAACGGAAATCGTCTTCCTGATCACGCCTCACGTTATATGAACGAACTTCCAACTTCAAACATCCAAGATCAAAACAATAATCAAATAAATGAGAATAAGTCTCAAAAGCCAAAAATCTATGATATAAGAGAAAGACTATTTTTGTTTTCAAGAAGAATATTGCAAATATGTCGAAATTTGCCTAACAGCGCTGAATGTGAGGTAATAAAAAAACAGCTTTCAAAAGCAGGAACATCAATTGGCGCTAACTTCGAAGAAGCTGACGGAGCGCTGACAAAAAGAGATTTTGTAAATAAAGTTGCGATTGCGAGAAAAGAAGCAAAAGAAACTAAATATTGGTTGAGAATTGTTAATGATGTGAGTGTGTATAGAGTTAATTTAACAGATGATAATAGGGAAGCCGAAGAAATTATTTGCATCTTGAGTTCGATTTTAAAGAAATGTGGGCATAAATTTAGGATTTAATATTTGTTTTTTGATTTTTTTGTTTTGAAGTTTGAGGTTTGAGGTTGGGATTTTACATTGGAACTATTTTTATCTTTCCGAGTGCCCCCAGTTGGTCGCCCTTGATGATCAGAACGCCGTCCAATCCTCTGATCTTTTTCGCCAGTTTCAGGCCGTTTTCAATGTCCGAAACCTCTTTGACCGCATTGCCGACCGCCGTGGTGGCGGCGTCGGCCAGCAGGGCGCTTTCGGCGATGATCACGACCGCGTCGGCCCGGCCGAAATTAAAGGCCTGATCGGTGAGGCCCGACGAAGCGCAGACGGAGAAAGGCTTCGGCCGGGGATCGACTTCGAGCGCGATCTTGCCCGAAAACGGAGAAGCGCCGGCATAGATGCCGACCTTGCGCGGCCGGTTTATCTTTAAATAGATATCGCCGCCGTTCTCCACGATTATCTCGTCGGTGAACTGGCGTAGATCGCGACCGACATACTCGGCGATCGCGCCGGCCACCGCCGCCATCGGCCCAACTTTGACCCGCCTCGTGATGTGGGCCATTTCCCGGACGATCGGCGGCGCGTTATATTGAACGCGATAGGGAGAGACTGCTTTGAGGAATTTTTCGTCGCTCTGAAAGTACATTTCGAGTTGAGCACGGTATTTCAGGGTGGCGGTCAGGGCTTTGTCGTAGAGATTCTTCTCGGCGAGGATCAAAAGGTCGGTCTCTTTTTCGATGACTTCAAATTTAACCAGGTCATCGGCCCTGACGTAGTTGCGGTAAGCCCTTTCTTCACCGGCCATGTTATAATACCCCCGTGCTTTACGGGATTATAGCAGATATCCACGGCAATCTGGAAGCTCTTGACGTCGTGCTCCGCGAGCTTCGCCCCGCCGACCGGCTCATCTGCGCCGGCGATATCGTCGGCTACGGACCGAACCCCAACGAATGCCTCCAGTTGATCAGGGGGCGAAACGTCCAAGCCATCGCCGGCAACCACGATAAGGCCGCCGTTGGCCTGATGGACACGTCCCGGTTTAATGACAGCGCCCGCCGCGCGATCGAATGGACGGGGGATCAATTGACCCAGGCCAACAGGAAATATCTAACCGACCTGCCTTTATTGCTCGAATCCCCCGATTTTCAGGTCGTGCACGGCAGTTTGCGCTCTCCGCTGGACGAATATATTTTTGGCCTTCAAGCAGCGAGCCCAACTTTTGAGATAATGTCTAAAGATCTGCTTTTTGTCGGGCATACGCATGTACCGCTGCGCCTGAAAGAGAAGGGGAAAGAGATAATCAATCCGGGTGCGGTGGGACAGCCCAGGGACGGCGACCCGCGAGCCAGCTTCGGGCTCTATGATTCGGGAAAACGGAGCTTTATTTTTCGGCGCGTTGAATACAATGTCGCGGCAGTCCAGGAGAAGATGAGAATTGCCGGGTTGCCTGCCTCTCTGATAGAAAGGCTTCGAGCCGGCGTGTAAAATTGGCAGCTAAAGCCGGCCTTTGGTCGACGGCACCCCTTTTTTCCTCGGATTGATCTGACAGGCCCTTGAGAGTGCTACGCCAAAGGCCTTGAAAATCGCTTCGATCTTATGATGAGTGCTTTTGCCGCGGACCAGATCGATGTGCATAGAGATGCCTGCCTTGTAAACGAACGACTCGAAAAATTCACGCAGCATCTCGGCGTCGAGATACAGCTTGATCTTGCCCTCACCCGTCTTGGCATAGATGAGTTCCTTGGGGAATTTGGCTTTGAAAGTGAAGTGAGGGCGGCCGGAGATATCGACCGCGGCTTTGACCTCCGCCAGCGATTCATCCATTGGCACGACGGCATGGCCGTAGCGCTCGATCTTCAGTTTCTTGCCGAGGGCTTTGGCAAAAGCTTCCCCCAGAGCCAACCCGGTATCTTCGACCAGATGATGGAGATCGACCTCAAGGTCGCCTTTGGCGATCAGCTTAAGATCGAAGAGGCCGTGCTTGGAAAAGAGCGTCAGCATGTGGCCGAGAAAAGGGATCGGGTAGTCGATCTTGCTTTTGCCCGAGCCGTCGATGTTCAATTCCAGCCTGATATCCGTTTCTTTTGTCTGCCTGATTATTTTTACTTTTCTTTTCATTATTATTGATCCCTTATTGAAATAGTTGGCCTTGCGATCTGTTCTTGTCGGTTTTCAATTTTCTGCCCACATGGCTGGCCGCCGCCGGAGTGACCAGGCGTCCGCGCGGCGTTCGCTCGATAAAACCGAGCTGCATCAGGTACGGCTCGTAAACATCTTCGATGGTCTCCACTTCTTCGGAGATGCCGGCTGACAGCGTTTCGACGCCGACCGGCCCGCCGCCGAATTTGTCGATGATTGTGATCAGGTATTTGCGGTCGATCTTGTCCAAGCCGAACTCGTCGACTTCCATCGAATCGAGGCATTGTTTGGCGATCTCCGGGCTGATCTTGCCCGAGCCCTTGACCTGTGTGTAATCGCGCACCCGGCGCAGGAAGCGGATGGCGATGCGCGGGGTGCCGCGCGAGCGTTTGGCGATCTCAACGGCCCCTTGATCGGCGATTTCGATGCCGAGCGATTGCGCGGCGCGGCTGATGATCTGTTTTAGTTCTTCCGGGTTATAGAATTCAAGTCGATTGACGATGCCGAAGCGATCGCGCAGGGGTGCCGAGAGCATACCGATGCGGGTGGTGGCGCCGATCAGGGTAAACTTCGGCAAGTCGAGACGGATGGAG
>JAQUOB010000079.1 GCA_028717325.1 Candidatus Margulisiibacteriota bacterium | reverse complement strand
TTCCGACAAAGAAAAAGCGGTCGTCGAAAAATATTACAAGCACGATCAGACCTTCAAGGAGATCGGCAAGGATATCGGCCTCTCCGAATCGCAGGTCTCCCGCATCTGCAAAGAAGCCACGCTCAAGTTAAAGAAGAATTTAAGAGAAGGCGAATAGGCTGCTGGTTGTTAGTCTCCAAATTTTATTGTAGAATTACATCGATGCGGGAGTAGCTCAGCTGGTAGAGCTTCTGCTTCCCAAGCAGAAGGTCGCGGGTTCGAACCCCGTCTCCCGCTTATTTCTTGCGGCGCGGTACCCAAGTGGTAAGGGAGCTGTCTGCAAAACAGTTATGCGGCGGTTCGAATCCGCCCCGCGCCTGATTAAATGAATGCGCGCTTAGCTCAGCTGGTTAGAGTACTTGCTTGACAGGCAAGGGGTCACTGGTTCGATCCCAGTAGCGCGCATTCATTTTTAGCGTTATATTTCCTTCGTGAGGCATTTAAAGAGATAGCTGAAAAAATAGGAAGAGTCTTGAAAAGCGACTGATCCGTTTATCCTTTGCCGACGACCCTGTTCCGACCCGCGTGTTTTGCTTCATATAATGCTTCATCCGCGGCTCCGATTAACATTTGTCGGGATAATTCCGATTTACGATCCGAGGGATAAAGAATCGCGTAGCCGAGGCTGATAGTTACTTTGACATCTCTTTTCTTTTCATCCTGAATTACAGCCGCTTCAACCATCTGCCGGATCCTTTCCAGTGGAATTCTCGCGCTTTCTCTGGCTTTATCGTAAGTTGTTTTTTCCAACTCATTGCTCGGCGTCAGGTTTAAAACAAGAATAAATTCTTCTCCGCCGTAGCGGGCAACGATATCATTTTTTCTCAGGGCTTTGCCCAAAATGCCCGCCACCTCTTTCAACACCTTATCCCCCGCTTGATGCCCGTAAGTATCATTGACTATTTTAAAATGATCGATATCCGCCATCACGACGGCCAGCGGATGCCGGTAGCGCAAAGCTTCCGCCAGGACTCTTTCAAACATTTCTCCAAAAGCGCGTTTATTCAGCAGGCCGGTGAGCGGATCGTGAATAGCTTGATCCTTCAACTCTTTATTTTCTTCTTCAAGTCTTCTGTTCTCGGCTCTTAACCGACTATTTTCCCGGTAAATACGACTGCCCCGAGAATAAACCGGAACTTTTATTCTTGAAACATGAATTATGGTCATGCTTTGTTATCTGTTAACCCGGGTCGGAATTTCACGCCAATATGCTATAATATTTATGAAATGCCCATTCAGGAAAAGTGCCGAATTCAGGACCATCAAAAAGTCGGCCCCCGCCATTTCAAATTAACTCTTCTTTCCCAATATATCGCCTCCCACGCCCAGCCCGGCCAGTTCGTCAATGTCAGATGTTCGGACGGCTCCGATCCCCTCCTGCGCCGGCCGATCAGCCTGCATCGGATCAACCCGGAACACGGCGTTTTCGAACTTCTTTACGAAGTCGTCGGCAAGGGAACAGAAATGCTGACCAAATATTTTGTCGGCGAAGAGCTTGATGTCTTGGGACCGCTGGGGAACGGTTTTAGTGTCGATCCAAAGAAAAAGATCCATCTCATGGTGGGCGGCGGCATGGGGATCGCGCCTCTGCGGGCGCTCGGCGAATCGATCAAGGGCGGCGCGCGTTATGTTTTCCTGGGCGCTAAAACAAAAGAGGCGCTGGTCTGCGGCGAGAAATGCGGCGAGATCGCCGATCAAATCGCCCTGGCCACCGACGACGGGACCACGGGGAAAAAAGGCCTGGTCAGTGACATTCTCTTGGACTTTATCGAAAATCAGCTTACAGCTTACAACTTACCACTTACAGCTATCTACGCTTGCGGTCCCCGCCCAATGCTTAAAGCTATCGCCGAGATAGCTGTGCAAAAAAAGATCGACTGCCAGCTCTCGATGGAAGAGAGGATGGCCTGCGGGATCGGCGCCTGCAAGGGCTGCGCAATAAAAACCAAAGATGGCTTTAAAATGGTTTGCAAGGACGGTCCGGTATTCGACGCCAAGGAGATAGTATGGAATTAGCAGGAATTAAACTAAAGAACCCAGTTATGGTCGCATCGGGCACGTTCGGTTGGGGACGGGAATATTCCGATTATCTCGATTTGAATAAGCTCGGCGCGATCGTGACGAAAAGCATCACTTTAAAGCCACGCGAAGGCAATCCCCCGCCCCGGATCGTCGAAACCCCGTCGGGAATGCTAAATTCCATCGGCCTGCAGAATGAAGGGATCGAGCACTTTTTGAAAGAAGACCTCCCCTTTCTGGCCAAATTTGATACGCCAACGATCGTCAACATCGCCGGGGAATCGGTCGAAGAATACGCCGAGCTGGCAAAGCGATTGAGCAAAGAAACGACGGTTAAGGGCATTGAGGTCAACATCTCCTGCCCCAATGTCAAAAAAGGAGGCATGGCTTTTGGCTGTGATCCCAAATTGACGAAAGAAGTTATTGCCGCCGTCAGAAAAGCAACGACTCAACCTGTCATCGCCAAGCTGACGCCGAACGTTACGGATATAACCGTTACGGCCAAAGCGGCCGCCGAAGCCGGCGCCGATGTCCTCTCGCTCATCAATACCATTGTCGGGATGTCGATCGATATCGAAACGGGAAAATCGCGCCTGGGATCGTTAACGGGCGGCTTGTCCGGCCCGGCCATCAGACCGATCGCGGTCAGAATGGTTTACGAAGTTACCCATGCAGTCAAGATCCCGGTCATCGGCATCGGCGGGATCATGAGCGGCAGCGACGCGGTTGAATTCTTCCTGGCAGGCGCTAAAGCTATCCAGGTCGGCACCGCCAATTTTGTGGATACCGAGGCCGCAATTAAGATCATCAAGGAAATAGATGACTATGTACATCGATACCCACGCGCACTTAACTTTTCCTGAATTCGAGATCGACCGGCCCGAAGTCATCGAGCGCGCCAAAGCCGCGCGAGTCGAAGCGATCGTTAATATTGCCCTCGATGACGATTCAATTAAAAAGTCGCTTCAGCTGTCAAAAGATTATCCCGATTTCATCTTTACCGGCGCCGGGCTGCATCCTCACGAGGCCTCCGAATGGAACGATTCGACATATCAGAAGTTCACCGCGCTGGCCAAAGAGCATAAGCTGATCGCTATCGGCGAAACCGGCCTCGATTACCATTATAAATTATCGCCGGTCGACCAGCAGAAAAAGGTCTTCCGCGCTTTTCTTGAGATGGCGCAGGAGCTTGATTTGCCCGCCGTTATCCATTCGCGCGAAGCCGCCCGGGACACCATCAATATTATTCGCGAAGAAAACAAGGGAAAGCTGAAAGGAGTCCTGCACTGTTTTGCCGGTGACCCGGAACTGCAAAAAGCCGCGCTGGAGCTGGGGCTTCATATATCTTTCACCAACAATATAACTTATCCGAAAGCCGATATTATCAGAACCGCCGCCAAAGAAATCCCGCTCGACCGGATCATGATCGAAACCGACTGCCCTTTCCTCTCGCCCCAGGCCTTTCGCGGCCAAAGGAACGAACCTGCCTATGTCATTAAAGTCGCGGAAAAGATCGCGGAGGTTAAGGGCTTAACGGTTGAGGCAGTGGCGTTCGCAACGACCGAGAACGCGAAAAGATTGTTCGGCTTATAACTTCAAAATACACCGCGTCGGGCATTTCTCGATCGCCGGGTCGCAGTTTACGCCGGTTTTTGAATAATCCATCACCGATAAATTATCCACTACTTTGAAAACTTCCGGCACCAGATTCTCGCAGATCTTGCAGGCGATACAGCCGACGGGACAAATTTTACGAACGTAAGCGCCGGGATCGCGCGACGAGCAGGCCACCACGACCGGATTTTCAAATGGCCGCAGTGAAATGATCTCCCGCGGACAGGCCGCTACGCATTTGCCGCAAGCCGTGCATTTTTGCGGATCGATGACCGGCAGCCCTTCTTTCATCCGAATAGCGTCAAACGGACAGGCGCAATAGCAGTCGCCGTAGCCCAGACAGGCGTAGGAACAGTTCAAGCCGCCGTCGGCGATCAGGGTGGCCGCCGCGCAGGTTTCCACTCCAGAATAATTGGCTTGGCGTGTCCTGACTTTTTCGTTCGCACCGCAGTGGACCGTCGCCAGTTTCTTGTGGACTTCAAGCTGATCGACCCCCATAAACTTGGCCAGTTTCTCGGCCACCTCCGCCCCGCCCGCCAGACAACCGCTGACCTGGACCTGGCCGTTGATCAGCTTCTCGGCAAAAGCCCGACAGCCGGCTTCGCCGCAGGCGCCGCAATTTAATCCCGGCAGAATAGTTAAAATAGTCGACAGCCGCGGGTCGGTTTCCTGCCGAAAATAATCGGCCGCCAGCGCCAGCAGTGCCGCAAAAACAAAACCCAGTATTCCCAAGACCAAGATCGAAGCTATGATCATAGGCCGAACATCCCCGTGAAACCCAGAAACGCGAGCGACATCAAGGCCGCTGTGATGAAGGCGATCGGATAGCCCTGGAACCACTTCGGGATCGGGGCCAGCGCCATTCTTTCGCGGATATAGGCGAACAAGACGATGACCAGCGAGTAGCCGGTCGAAACGCCGATCGAATAGACCATCGCCTGGACAAAATTATATTGATAATCGATGGCCAAAAATGCGACCGCCAGTATCGCGCAATTGGTCGTGATCAGCGGCAGGTAGATGCCCATCGCGCGGTAAAGCGTCGGTACCATCTTTTTCATGTAAAGCTCTTCTAACTGGACCAGCGCGGCAATCGTCAGGATGAACGAAGCCGTGCGCAGAAATTCTAGGTGAAACGGCGCCAGGACAAAATGAAAAACCGCCCAGGAAACGGCCGAGGAGATCGTCATGACAAAGATCACCGCCAGGCCCATGCCGACCGAAGTGTCGAGCTTGGTCGAGACGCCGAAGAACGAGCAGAGCGCGATGAAACGGATCAATAAGATATTATTGATCAGGAACGCCGCAAAGAATATGCCGAATAGCTCCATTACAGCACCTTGTTCTCGAGCTTGTTAAGCGCCGCCATGAGAAAAGCGATCGTGATAAAAGCGCCCGGCGGCAGGATCATGACCGTCGCCGCCACGGCCGGATTAAAAAAGTGAAAGCCGAGGACCGAGCCCGCCCCCAGCAGTTCGCGGATGACGCCGATACTGCCGAGCGCCAGAGTAAAGCCCAGACTCATCCCCACTCCGTCCAGAGTGGAATTGAGGACCGGATTTTTGTAGGCAAAAGCTTCGGCCCGGCCGAGGATGATGCAGTTGACGACGATCAAAGGGACAAAGACGCCAAGCGCGTGGTGCAGCTCCTGAAAATAGGCCTGCATGACATAATCGCTGATCGTGACAAAGGTCGAGATAACGATGATAAAGATCGGGATGCGTATCTCATCCGGCACGATCTTTCTGATCGAAGCCACGACCAGGTTCGAACAAATAAGGACAAAGCCCGTGGCCGCGCTCATGCCGAGCGCGTTGACCGCGCTATTCGAGACAGCCAGCGTCGGACAGAGCCCGATCATCAGCCGCAGGACCGGGTTTTCCCTAATTATTCCCTGACTGAAATTTTTCCAAAGCATTTTTTACTCCCACGCAAACAGCCCGGCTGGAGATCGTCGCGCCCGTGATCGCGTCGATATCTTTTTTCGGCTCGATCGGGTCCTTCGCTGTTTTGCCCGTAAATTGCGAAAGGAACGCCGGCTTCACGATATTGGCACCCAGCCCCGGCGTTTCGTGCTGGCTGACGATCTTCACACCGGTCACTTCGCCCGACGGCCCGACCCCGACCAGCATTTCTATGTCGCCGCTGTAGCCGCGGATCGAAATATTGATCGCGCGGCCGGCCGCCTGATCGGCCAGCACCTGACGAACCGAAAGTTCGCGCGACCGGTTCGTGTAAAGCTCGATCCGCGGTTTGGTAAACTGGTAAACATAAGCCAAAAGGCCGGCCGAGATCACGCAAAAAACCGCTAAGATCAAACCAAGTTTTATGATCTTCATCGGCCAAACACCCGCGGCCGCGTGAACTTGTCGAATATCGGCGTCAGAATATTCATTAACAAGATCGCGTAGTTGACCCCCTCGGGAAAGCCGCCGAAACTGCGGATCAGCACGGTCATGATACCGCAACCGAGACCGAAAATAAATCGTCCGCCGGTCGTGACCGGTGTCGTTACATAATCGGTCGCCATAAAAAACGCGCCGAGCATAAGGCCGCCGGTCAAAATTGA
>JAQUOB010000078.1 GCA_028717325.1 Candidatus Margulisiibacteriota bacterium | reverse complement strand
ATGGCGCAACAAAGCCGGTTCAGGAATATCATAACCAGAAAGATCCCATGAAATTGAAATTAGCCGCGTTTTTTTGCCTCGCGCTGTTTTTGGCCGGAGCTGCCCTGGCAATGGGGGAGAAGACGGCGGCGCCCGATTTTACTCTGTCCGACCTTGCGGGCCAAAAGGTCAAGCTCTCTTCTTACAAAGGCAAAGTCATCCTCTTGAATTTTTGGGCGACCTGGTGTTCCGCCTGCCGGGTGGAAATGCCCGGTTTGCAGAAATTATCGGAGAAATTGAAAAACCGCAACTTTGTCGTTCTGGCGGTCGCGCTCGACCGGGATGAAAAAGCGGTCAAGCCGTTCATCTTTAATAATGGCTATTCTTTCCCGGTTTTGCTTGATCCGGCGGGCCGGGCGGCCAGGAGTTATAACATCACGGCAATACCGACCACTTTCATAATCAATAAGAAAGGCCAAACGGTTGAGCGGCGGCTGGGCGCAATCGAATGGACGGACCGAACGGTCGTCAAACGACTGGAAAAATTGATCGGCGAATAATCCCAGTTTTGACTGATAATTTTTTAGGGATTGGTGTATAATTGCGTCTAATCTAAGGATGTGACATGAAAGCGATAGACCCGATCTGCAAGATGGAAGTCGATACTGAGAAATCGAAGTTCAGGGCCGAAAAAGACGGCCGAACCTACTATTTCTGCAGCAAGCACTGTCTTGACCAGTTCTTAAGCGAGGCCAAAGGCCAGGCAGCGCCCCATCATCACCACGTCGAAGTTTCGATCAAAAAGCCAACCGAGAAAATAATAATAAATGTCGCCGGCATGACCTGTGCCTCCTGCGTGCTGGCGATCGAGAACGCGCTCAAGAGTTTTAAGGGCGTTGTTGACGCGAAAGTCAATTATGCTTCGGAAAAGGCGACCGTAGAATATGACCCCGAGCTGGCCGATGTGCCGGCCATCGAAAAAGTCATTGAGAATACCGGTTATACGATCATCAGGGGTGGCGGGCAGCGCGCAAAAGAAGGCGAGGCGGTCTTAAATCTTAAAGTTATCGGCATGGATAACGCGCATTGCGTCGGCACGGTGGGCGGAGCCGTTTCCAGCCTGCCCGGCATTATCTCAAAAGATTTGAAAGTCAATGAACGCGCGGTCATTAAATATGATCCAGCCAAAGTTTCGCCAAAAGAGATCAAGCAAGTGATCGAAGCGGAGGGCTATACGCCGATCGAGGAAGAAGATATCACCCTAGATACCGAAAAGCAAGCCAGAGAAAACGAGATCCGCAATTTGCGCGCCAGATTCATCGGCTCGCTGATCTTGAGCCTGCCTCTGCTTTATTACATGCTGATGGTCGCCGGCGCGCCGATGCCCGCATTCTTTATGGTCAATGCCGCGACGATCGAACTGATCCTGACGACACCGATCATGTTCTTCGGCAGTATCTTTTTTACCCGGGGAATATTGTCTCTTGTGAAGACCCGCACGGCCAACATGGACACCCTGGTCGCGCTCGGCGTCGGGGCCGCTTACCTCTACAGTTTATATGTAACCGTCGCCATCTGGCTCGGCAATTCGGCTTTCAGCCTCAATAATCTTTATTACGAAGTCGCCGGTATCCTGCTGACTTTTATTCTGCTGGGCAAATATCTGGAGGCGATCGCCAAGGGGAGAACGTCCGCAGCGATCAAGAAGCTGATTGGTCTGCAGGCGAAGACAGCCCTGGTCATCAGGGACGGCAAAGAAATTGAGATCAGGATCGAAGCAGTCCAGGTCGGCGACATAATTGTGGTCAAACCGGGAGGGAAAATACCTGTTGACGGGACGTTGACCGACGGCCATTCCAGCGTTGATGAATCGATGGTGACCGGGGAGAGCATCCCGGTCGAAAAGAAGGTCGGCGATAAAGTCATCGGCGCGACGATCAACAAGACCGGGTCGTTCAAATTTAGGGCCGAAAAGATCGGCAAAGATACTTTCCTGGCCCAGGTCGTTAGGTTGGTTGAAGAGGCCCAGGGGAGCAAAGCGCCGATCGAGGAATTGGCCGACCGGATCTCCGCTTATTTTGTCCCGGCGGTCGGCCTGATCGGCTTGGCTTCGTTTGTATTCTGGCTGCTGGCCGGCCAGGGCTTCGCTTTCGCGCTGACGACTTTCATTACCGTTCTTATTATCGCCTGTCCCTGCGCTCTTGGCTTGGCGACGCCGACGGCCGTCATGGTCGGTACAGGGCTGGGCGCGGAACACGGCATATTGATCAAGAGCGCCAATGCTTTGCAGATGGCGGCGCAGCTGAACACGATCGTCTTCGATAAGACCGGCACGCTGACTAAAGGGGAGCCGGAAGTCACAGATATCATAATAAATCCGAAATCAGAAATCCGAGATCCGAAAGATATTTTAACGTATGCGGCAGTGGCGGAAAAGAAGTCGGAACATCCGCTGGCTGAAGCGATCATAAAAAAAGCGGCTGATGGCGGGATCGGGATTGGCGGGCTGGAGCCGGAAAAATTCAATTCGATTTCAGGGCAGGGAGTGGAAGCAGTTTTCAAAGGGGAGCTTGTCCTTCTCGGCAACAGAAAATTGATGCAGGAGAAAAATATTTCTTTCTCCGATTTTGAAAGCCAGATCCACGACCTCGAATCGCAGGGAAAAACCGTCATGCTGGTCGCCAAAAACCAGCAATTCCTTGGTTTGATCGCGGTGGCCGATACGTTAAAGCAATATTCGAAAGAAGCCGTCGCCGAGCTGCGTCGGACCGGCAAGCAGGTGGTCATGATCACGGGCGATAACCGCCGGACCGGAGAGGCGATCGCCAAACAGGCGGGGATCGATCGGGTCCTGGCCGAGGTTTTGCCGCAGGACAAGGCGGATAACATCAAAGCGCTTCAGTCGGAAGGTAAAAAGGTGGCCATGGTCGGCGACGGCATCAACGACGCACCGGCGCTGGCCCAGGCCGATATCGGCATCGCCATCGGCTCCGGTACCGACGTGGCCATCGAGACCGGCGAGATCGTGCTGGTCAAAAACGATCTGCGAGATGTTGTGACGGCGATCGAACTTAGCGCCTACGCCATGCGCAAGATCAAACAGAACCTTTTCTGGGCTTTCATTTATAATTCTTTCGGTATTCCAATTGCGGCCGGGTTATTGTATCCTTTCACAGGCTTTCTGCTGAACCCGATCATTGCGGGGGCGGCGATGGCTTTCAGTTCCGTCTCGGTGGTGTCGAATTCTTTGTTAATGAAAAGATTCAAACCTCGATTCAAATAGCCCGGAACAGGGCAGGGAGGTGAAGAAGCCTTAATATTTTGTGATTTAAGAAGAAACTTATTTTAGGAGGCTGATGAAAATGATGATGGGAGGAATGATGGGAGCCGGTTTTGGTTGGCTGTTTCTGCTTTACACGCTTTTAGTGTTGTTTCTGATCCTGGGCTTTGCTCATATCATTTGGCTGATGTCCGTCAAGGAAAGCGGCAGTTCCAAACTGATCGGCCAGATAATCTCGATCGTTATTGTCGTCCTGGTGGTAATTTTATTTCTTTACGGTGCGATCTATGGTCGCGGGATGATGAAAAACTGCATGATGGGCCAGGGCATGATGGGGAAAGACATGATGATGAAGCAGGAAATGATGAAGGGCATGGAAAAGATGACGCCCGAAATGAAGAAAATGATGGAGAAAAACTGGAAGAAGTAGGTTTTAAGCAGATAAGAGGCCCCGGCTCTCCGGGGCCTTCTTTTTAAGGAGGTGATCTTTGTGGCGATTTCTAAAGTGACAATTCTTGATGGTTGTATCTCCTGCGGGATATGTGAGCAAACCTGCCCGGAGGTATTTGAAATACCCGATACGGCTCACGTCAAAGCCGGGGTCGATCTTAATAAGTATGAGGCCAAAATAAAAGAAGCGGCCGAGGCCTGTCCGGTTTCCGTCATTAAAGTTGAATAACGGACCACTATTTTATTCTTTTTACCGAGGAACGAATGTATACTTGACTAATTAAATCAAGAAAGTCAAAATATATTGTTTACTTTCGCAAATGTTTTCGATAATATATTAACACAAGATGAGATTCTCGATTAAAATTCAATACGGTTTGCAGGCGATGCTTGAGCTGGCGCTCAATTACGGCGGCGGTCCGGTCCAGATCAAGACTATCGCCCGCGACCAGAAAATACCGATCAGATTTCTGGAACAGCTGATCATAATGTTGAGGCGGGCGGGGCTGGTCTCAAGCAGCCGCGGCAAATACGGCGGTCATTCTCTGGCCAAGCGGCCGAGCGAGATCTCGGTGCTCGGCGTGATCGAGGCGCTGGAAGGCCCCGTCGAGCTGGCGTCAAAGAAAATGAAAAGATCGCCTATATTATTTGAGGCGTTTGAAAAGATCCAGCAAAATTTAAATAAGCAATTATCGCTCTTGACCCTGGAGGAAATAACTTTAAAAAAGAGGCAATCCGATCTGTCGATAAACTATCAGATCTAAAATAAAATGAGCAAACTCAATAAACAATTTTTAAGATTGATCGGGAAAATGGGCGGCGACTTGGCTTTGATGCCGGACGTCTAATGTCAGGCCGGACATTAGATGTATTGAGGCCGTTTTTTAAATAGTTTCTAAATAAATAAAAGTAAAAAAGTAAAGGAGAAAATAAAATGAGTAAAATAGATAGTAAATTAAAGGTTGAAACGCTGGCTCTGCACGGGGGTCAGGAGCCCGATCCGACTACCGGATCGCGGGCGGTCCCTATTTATCAGACGACGTCTTACCAGTTTAGGGACACAGAACATGCGGCCGCACTGTTCGGCCTGACAGAGTTCGGCAATATTTATACGCGATTGATGAACCCGACCAGCGATGTCTTTGAGAAACGGATCGCCTTGCTGGAAGGCGGGGTGGGAGCGTTGGCGGTCGCCAGCGGGCAGTCGGCGATCACGCTGGCTCTCTTGAACATTGCCCAGGCGGGCGATGAAATAGTCTCGGCCGACAATCTTTACGGCGGGACGTACAATCTGTTCCATTACACTTTCCCGAAATTCGGCATCAACGTCAAGTTCGTGAAGTCGAACGATCTTGCGGCGATCGAAAAGGCCATCACCCCCAAGACCAAGGCCCTCTATGCCGAATCGATCGGCAACCCCAAACTCGATGTAGCTGACCTGGAAGCGCTCTCCAAGATCGCCCATAAGCATGGCATCCCGCTGGTGCTGGACAATACCGTTTCCCCCTACTTGCTACAGCCGTTCAAGCATGGGGTCGATATCATCGTCTATTCCGCCACCAAATTCATCGGCGGGCACGGCACTTCGCTCGGCGGCTTGATCGTCGATTCCGGCAAATTTGACTGGACCAATGGCAAGTTCCCGCTGATCGCCGGACCCGACCCCAGCTATCACGGCATAAATTTTGTAGAAGCTCTGAAACCGATGGGCAATATCGCCTACATTATCAAAGCCCGGGTCACACTCTTGAGGGATCTCGGACCGGCCCTGTCGCCGTTCAATTCGTTCCTTTTCCTGCAGGGACTGGAAACTCTTCATCTAAGGATGCCGCGGCACTCGGAAAACGCTCTGGCCGTAGCCAAGCACCTGGAGAAACATCCCAAAGTCAGCTGGGTCAATTATCCGGGCTTGGCTTCAAGTCCGGAAAAGGCCCGGACCGACAAATATCTGCCGAAAGGGGCGGGCGCCATAATCGGCTTCGGCATCAAAGGTGGAATAGAGGCCGGCAAGAAATTCATCAATGCTTTGGAGCTCATCTCTCATCTGGCCAACGTTGGCGATGCCAAGTCGCTGGCGATCCATCCGGCCAGCACCACGCATCAACAGCTCTCCGCCGAAGAACAACTGGCGACCGGCGTGACGCCGGACTTTATCCGCCTGTCGATCGGCATCGAGCATATCGACGATATCCTGGCCGATATCGACCAGGCGCTGACGAAAGCTTAAAAGGGAGGCGGCTTTATGGCAAAAATATTCGATGACATAACCAAAACGATCGGTAGTACGCCTTTGGTGCGGTTAAACCACATAACCGAAGGTTTAAAGGCTACCGTTTTGGTAAAGCTTGAATCTTTCAACCCCCTCTCAAGCGTTAAGGATCGTATTGGGCTTGCGATGATTGAGGCCGGCGAAAAAGCCGGCCTCATCAAAAAAGGAACGGTGATCATCGAGCCGACCAGCGGCAACACCGGCATCGCCCTGGCGTTTGTCTGCGCCTCGCGCGGCTATCGGCTGGTCCTGACCATGCCGGAGACCATGAGC
>JAQUOB010000077.1:1370-6339 GCA_028717325.1 Candidatus Margulisiibacteriota bacterium | reverse complement strand
CCGGGCGTCAAGGTCAGCCGGATCGCCAATCTGGCCGACGATATCGCCCTGAACCTGGCGGCGCAGGGGGTGCGCATCGAGGCGCCGGTGCCCGGCAAATCGGTCGTCGGCATTGAAGTCCCCAATGCTACGGTAGTGCCCGTTCGACTGAAAGAGATCGCGAAAACCAATGAGTTCCGCCAGAATCCGTCCAAACTCTTGTTCGCCATCGGCAAGGACCTGGCTGGCGAGCCGATCTACGGCGACCTGGGTAAGATGCCGCATTTATTGATCGCCGGGACGACGGGATCGGGCAAAAGCGTCTGTATCAATTCGTTGATCATCAGCATTCTTTTACGGGCAAGGCCGGACGAAGTCAAAATGCTGATGATCGACCCCAAAATGGTCGAGCTCTCGATCTACGACGGCATCGCCCATCTTTTGGCGCCGGTCGTGACCGATCCCAGACTGGCTTCGGCAACGCTGAAGGTCTGGGTCATCAAAGAAATGGAGAGGCGCTATAAGTTATTCCATGATTCGCAGGCGCGCAACCTGGCAGCCTATAACCACAAGGTCGGCGAGGAAGAAAAGCTGCCTTTCATCGTTGTGATCGTCGACGAGCTGGCAGACCTGATGATGATCGCTGCCAACGAGGTCGAAACCTCGATCTGCCGCATCGCCCAGATGGCCCGGGCCACCGGGATACATCTGGTCATCGCCACTCAGCGGCCCTCGGTTGACGTCATCACCGGCCTGATCAAGGCCAATATCCCGTCGAGGATCGCCTTTGCGGTCGCGACCCAGATCGATTCCCGCGTCATCCTTGATGGCTCGGGCGCGGAAAAGCTGCTGGGCCGCGGCGACATGCTCTACAACCCGATCGGCGCCATGAAGCCAACGCGCGCCCAGGGTTCTTTTGTGACCGATAAAGAAGCGGAAAAGATCATCAAGTTCGTCAAGGAGCAGGCCGAGCCGGAATACCTGGAAGAGATCGTCGGCATCAAGGCCATCGATTTCGGCAAAGAAAATAGCGACGGCGAGCGCGAAACGGGAGGTGGCAAGGATGCCCTTTTTGCCGACGTGGCGGCGCTGGTGGTGGAAAGCGGGCAGGCCTCGACTTCTTACGTTCAGAGAAAATTCCGGATCGGCTACAATCGCGCGGCGCGCCTGATGGATGAGCTGGAAGAGGCGGGGATCGTCAGCAAGCCCGAAGGGGAACTCAAGACACGCCGGATTTTAGCCGGCCGGGAAGCCATCAAATCGAGCGGCGCAGCCGGCTGATCACTTTTTGACGTTGACGGCCATGCCCGGCAGGTTGAGTTGGCCTTTTTTGTCGGCCGCCTTGGCCAGGGGAGCGGGTCTTTCGGGATAAATTTTTACGATCGGCGGCCTCGGTTCGATGGTCGCAGCTGCAACCGGCAGAGAAGGTTGCTGGGTTGAGGCCGGGAAGACATCGGAAAGCGATCGCCCCGGGCCGAATTTTATCACTTCTAATTTAACCATTATCTCCAGCTTGTCCCGGTCGGTTTTATCGCGCAGGCCGAACAGTTCAAAATGGCGACCGAGGTCACGATGAGTGATCGTGCCGGCCGTCAGAGCACTCTGGATGTTGTCACGGCCCAGTTTTCTTAAATTGATCTGGCTGACTTGCGGGTCGAGCGCCTTGGCGTGGCGGCCGATAAGATGCAGGACTTCGACAAAAAATCTCGGATGGATGCTTTGGTGATAAAGATAATCGGCCCTGGCTTTGAGATCCAGGATCGGGTCTTTCCCCAGCCTCACCCGCTCGGCCAGGCCGTAGCGTGCTATCAGATCGAGCGCAATACGGGTCTTGCCGCTTAGGGCTTTCAGGATCTCCTGGAAACTGCGGACCGAGAGATCCGGGCCGCCTGGATAGAACGGCTTACCGGCTGACGGAAACCGGCTGGTGACATAGATCTCCGGATGGTGATAGATGTATTCCGTGCTTTTCATACATTAATATATCGACAGTTAGAAGATATGATTTCAGTTGTTTTTTTGTTATAATTACAAGCAAATAATGAGAAATAATCGCGGGCTGATTTTCTTTGATCTTGTCTTGATTGTTGCCGCTTTTTTGGTTATGTTAGCTTTACCCGTGCTTGCCTATCCCCAGCGCATCGTCTCCGGACTGCCCTCGGTTACCGAAATGCTCTACGCCCTCGATCTCGGCGATCGGGTAGTGGGAGTGACGTCGAACTGCAACTATCCGCCGGCGGCCAGAAAGAAAGAAAAGATCGGCGGCTTTTTTCTCAATCTGGAAAAGGTCGTTTCGCTCAAACCCGATCTTGTCATCATGGTCGAAGAAGCGCAGAAGCGCGATATTGAGAAGTTTAAAAATTATGGCTTGCCCGTCTATACCATCAATCCGCGCTCGGTTGCAGATGTCATGGGAACCCTGATCCAATTGGGCAAATTGACGGGCAAAGAAAGGGTCGCGGCCTCCCTGGTCGCCCGGATGAAATCGCGGCTGGCCGCGCTCCAGCCGCGGAGCTTCAGTTTGGAGCTCATCTTGAAAAAAAGGCCCAAGGTCCTGGCGATCGTCGGCAATAATCCGCTGATCGTGGTTGGCGGCGGGACCTTTATTGATGATATAATGAAACAGGCCGGCGCCGAGAACGTCGCCGGCAGCTCAAGGGCGGCTTATCCGCAGTACAGTTTTGAAAATTTGATGAAAGAGAACCCGGAATATTTGATCGTGCCGCGAGGCGTCATGGCGGAAAAAGAGCTCTTCCGGGACCCGCGCTGGCGGCAGTTGAGCGCGGTCAAGGAAAGAAAAATATTGATGATCGATGCCGATATCTTGTCGCGGCCGGGGCCGAGGGTGATCGATGCGGTCGAAGAGATAGCTCATTTTATTTATGGCAAGAAAAATTAAGAAAAGCGAAGGCCTGGCGACCTTTATTATCCTGGCGGTCATCGTCCTGGCGGCGATGCTCCTCTCACTGTTTTTGGGTTCTGTCTTCATGTCGCCCGGCGAATTGTTAAAAAGCGAGATACTCTGGCAGATACGCCTGCCCCGGATCATCCTGGCGGCTCTGCTCGGCCTGCTGCTTTCGGTCTCGGGCGTGATCCTTCAGGGGATCTTGAGAAATCCGCTGGCCGATCCTTATGTTTTGGGTATTTCGGCCGGCGGAGCGATCGGCGCCGCCGTCTCCATCGCCGCCGGAGCGCAGTTCGTTATCTTCGGCATGAGCTCGGTGCCCGTCGCGGCTTTTGTCACTTCTCTTCTGGCGGTCTTTGTCGTTTATAAATTGTCCCAGGTGGCGGGCAAGACCTCGCCGGAGACGCTCATTCTGGCCGGCGTGGCGCTCTCGGCTTTTTGCGCGGCCATCCTGTCGCTGATCATTATCCTCTCCGGCAATTTGCAGTCGATCTATTTCTGGCTGCTGGGGAGCTTGTCCTCGGCCTCCTGGTCCAACGTCGTCACCGTTATTCCTTACACGATCTTCGGGGTGGCCGTTGCCTATTTCTTTTCCAAAGAGTTGAACGCGCTGTTACTGGGCGAAGAGATGGCCCAGACGCTCGGCGTTGACGTGGAGCGGACGCGGCTCATGCTGATCGGTACGGCTTCGCTCATGACGGCCGCCGCCGTTTCGGTCTCGGGGCTCGTCGGTTTTGTCGGCCTGATCGTGCCGCACTTTATCCGTCTTTTGATCGGCCCGAACCACCGGTTCCTGATCCCCATCTCGGCGCTCTCGGGCATGCTGCTTTTGGTCGTGGCCGATACGATCGCGCGGACTATCCTGTCGCCCACGGAGATCCCCATCGGCATCATCATGGCCCTCATCGGCGCTCCCTTTTTCCTTTATCTTTTGCGCCGGCGCCGGGTGGAGGGCAAATGAGCATTTTGAAGGTTGAAAACCTGGTCTGCGGCTACGATCCGAAGAAGCCGGTCATCAACGATATTACGTTCACGGTCGATGACGGCCAGTTTGTCGGCATCGTCGGCCCGAACGGGGCGGGGAAAACGACCCTGCTGCGCGCGATCGTCGGTCTTCTAAATATAACGCACGGCTCGATCGTTATCAGCAATCATAACATCGACCATCTCGACCGCCGCGAACTAGCCAGAAGGATCGCTTTTGTCCCACAGCTGATGGAGCCGGTCGACGGTTTTTCCGTCGAAGACCTGGTCATGCTCGGCCGGACGCCGTACCTTGACCGGTTCTCCTTTGAACAGAACGATGATTACGACGCGGTCAAATGGGCGATCGACGAGCTGAAGATCGGGGAGCTCAAGGACCGCCAGACGACGGAGCTCTCGGGCGGCGAGTTCCAGCGGGTCGCCATCGCGCGCGCCCTGGCGCAGGAGCCCAAGGTCATGCTGCTCGACGAGCCGACCTCGCATCTCGACATTCGTTACCAGGTCAATATCTGCAAGATGCTGCGCAAACTGCGCAGTCACCGCTCGATCGTCGCGACCTTTCACGACCTCAACCTGGCCTCGCGCTTCTGCTCGCGGCTCGTTTTGATGAAAGCCGGCGAGCTGATTGCCGAGGGGGCGCCCGATCAGGTCGTGACCCCGGAAAATATCTGGAAGGCCTACCGGATCAAGGTTTCGGTCAAAAAGAACCCCACGACGCAGAAGGCCCGCTATGTTCTTCTTCCGTGAACCGCGCGGCTTGCGAAAAGACCTCCTGGCCGTCGTTTTATTCCTGCTGACAACTCTGTTATTTTTCGCGCGGTTTTTGACCGGCGAGCAGATCATGGCCTTTAAGGACCTCTCGCGCTATTTTTATCCTTTAAGATATTTGATGGTCGCGCAGGTCATGTCCGGCCACCTGCCGCTCTGGAACCCTTATATTTACTGCGGTTTTCCGCTGCTGGCCACGCTGCAGATCTGCTTTTTTTATCCTTTGACCGTTGTTTATTATCTTTTACCGTTCAATCTCGGTTTTAACTATTACATAATTCTCCATTATTTTCTGGCGGCCTGCTTTATGTACGCCCTGCTGCGTTATTTCAA
>JAQUOB010000077.1:0-1270 GCA_028717325.1 Candidatus Margulisiibacteriota bacterium | reverse complement strand
ATTTTTTGCGAAAAAGAACAAGCTGACGTTCTTTTTATGGGGCGCGGCCGTGACAGCTCTTTTTCTGGCCTTCGGCCGCTACACGCCGCTTTATAAACTGGCTTATTATATTGTTCCCGGTCTTTCGCTGATCCGCTATCCGGTCAAATACTTGTTTTTAACTACTTTTTGTCTGGCCTTTCTTTCGGCGCTCGGTTTTGAACAGATGGTTAAGGGCTACGACGAAAAAAAAGAACGGTACGGGCAGGCCTTGCGTGTTTTGTTCCCGGTCTTTTTGATCTTGCTGGCTTTTTCGCTGGCCGGCTATTTTTTCACTGGCCGGGTCATCGGCTTTTTTGTTCATCAGTATTCGTCCAGCATCCCGGCGGTGGTGTTTGAAACACTGGGCCGGATCATTCAATTCAACCTGCAAAGCTTCTTTAATTTGACGACTTATATTTTTATTTTTTGCCTTTTGCTGTTGGCGGCCGGCTACAAAAAAATAAGTAAAAATGTTCTGGCCTCGTCGGTGATCTTGATCGCTGCCATCGACCTGTTGGCCAACGGTTACACGATCAGTGTGGCCGCTCCGGCGGAGGTTTTTTCCCTGATCCCGCCCAACTATACTTTTATGCTGAAAGACCGGGAGCTCCAGCGCTTTTTCTACACGCCCAAAATGGCCGACGAGAACAGGGTGATCGCCGGCGACAACTACGGCGCCGCGCTCTTCAACGCCAAGGACAATTTTACCGCCAACTGGCACGTTCCCTATCAGCTGTTCGATTTTTCCGGCTACGAATCGATCGAGCCGTATAAATTCGCCCGGTTTTACCGGCAGGCTTTTCGGCCCGAAAAGTTAAAAGAAAACTTTAAATATCTGCGTTTATTTAACGTTAAATATCTGATCTCAGACGACCGGCTCGACCTGCCCGGGCTCAAGCTCCTGCGGCATAAGTATAAATACGGTTTGAACGTTTATATCTATGAAAACACCAGGGTCCTGCCCAGGGCGTACCTTTTAAACTCGCGCAGCGAGCCGGATTTCAAGATCGGGAAAGTGGCTTTTACAAACTACCGGCCGGGGTATATGGCGCTGGATGTTGAAACCTCGAAGCCAGCCACTCTTTTCTTGAGCGAAGCCTATTATCCGGGCTGGCGGGCGCAGGTCGACGGCCGGGAGGCGAAAATTTTAGACGCCAATATGTTCTTTTCGGCGATCGCAGTTGCTCCGGGTGGTCACGAGGTCAAATTTGTTTACGATCCGTTGAGCTTGAAAATAGGGGCGGGGATA
>JAQUOB010000076.1 GCA_028717325.1 Candidatus Margulisiibacteriota bacterium | reverse complement strand
GCCTCCGCCATTGTCGGCCGCTTGACAGCCGGCCCGGGGCCGACGTAGCCCATGGAAAAATAATTGGTCACGTCCCCCGACGGGTCGCCGTGCTTATAATAAGTGTAGTCGAAGGTGTAGCCGCGCAGGTTAATGCCGATACCGAGCGTTGTGTGGGTGTAAACGTCGGTGCGGGTATCGGGGGTCTGGGGGCTCTGGTCAAAGCCGCCGCGGAGAGCGATCATGTTATTGGGCTGGAACTCCAGGCCGAAGTGCAAAAGAGGAGGCCTGACCCTTTCCAGCGGATAATCAAGATCAAAAAGCAGGTTGAGATCGCGTCGAAACTTCCAGCTCAAACCCGCCTTGAGATTGGCCGGTAAACTCTCGGTCGTGCCGGAATCAAATGTAAACCGGCCGCCAAAGCCCACCGGGAGGATATTCTGCAAATTTACGCCAGCCGACAGATTTTCCCTGAGCTCATAAAAAAAACCAAGGTCCATGTCCATCCCCGACCCCCGGTTGCTGGCCAGCAGGGAGGACTGGATGGAAAACCCCCGGGTAATGATGTTCAGGCTGGTCCCCGCCGAGAGCTTATCGTTAATCTTGCTGGCGAAGCCGAGCAGAAACTGCTGTTCCGTCTGGCTGAATTCGGTGGTGTTGAGGATCAGCCCCGAGGTCGTGTTATTGATGTAAGCCGCGCCCAGGGCCACGCCAAAAAAATTCGGCTGGACGGCGCTGACCGCGACGATCGCGTTATCCGAAAACGGCGTGGTGTAAAAATTCATCAGTTTGAGAGAACTGATCCGGGCCAGGCCGGCTGGGTTCAGGAAGATCGCGGAGCTGTCATCGGCCAAACCGACAAAGGCCTTGCCCAGAGCCAGCGGCCGCGCGCCGACTGCGGGATTTTGGGGGTCAAAGGCCCCGGCCGGATTGGGAAGCACCAATAGCCCGGCGATCAGCAGGCAAGCAATAAAAAAAAATGTTCTCAATGCCACGGTTTATTTGGAGATCAGGATTTTTCCGTTGATATTGATGCCTTTTCCCCGGATCTGGTAACGATATATCCCTGTCGGAATATCTTTGGGCGACGTCCAGGTAAAAGTGTTGTCGCCTTCAACCGCGTTAATATTGGTCGTCCTGACGGCTTCGCGGTTTTCGTTAAACCAGATTATGGTCAGCGGCTGCTGTTCGCTCGAGTGGACGGTAATGTTGATGGCGGCCCCGGCAATTTGAGGAACGGTGGGGGTCTGGGTGACAACCGCCTTTTGAGCGAATGTCGTCGTGGTGGTCGGCGTCGGGACAGTGATGGTCGGTGAGGCAAAGGCAATTGAAAAGTTCGCGGCCGACTCCGAGGTCGCGGTGTAACTGTTGGTCGCCACGGCAATTACCCTAGCCCGGGCCGTGGTGGTGTTGATCGACGGCACGCTCCAGCCGTAACTGCCGGTGCCGGGGGCTGCCGTCGTGATCGTGTTGGGATAGGTCGCCCCGCCGTCGGTCGAATAATAAAGCTGGAGATGATCAATGCCGCTCTCCTGGGTGGCAGTCCAGGTTATATTGTACGAGACCTCGCCGGTCAGGGTTTCCCCGCCGTTGGGCTTGACAATCTGGACCGTCGGACGATGGTCGTAGGGATAGGCGCCCATATCGGCGCGCGAGCCGTCGGCGTCAACTGTTGAGGCGGGATCGCCCTTATCAATACAAGGCGAGGCCGGCAGAAGATTGAAGTTATTGCCCGTCGCATTGGTAAACGTCGGGTCGGTCGTAATATCCCCGGTCTTATCGGCAACCGTCCCGTCATAGACGGTCGCGTTGCCGAAAATGCAGTTATAGGTCGACGTCAGCGTGCCGCCCGCCCCCGCCTGCGAAATGCCGCTGGTCCTAACTCCGGCATTATAAATGATGTTGTTTTTCGCGTTGACCGTCTCTCCCCCTCCGGTGTTCGCATAGATCCCGACACCGCTTCTGACGATCGTGTTCCGATCGATGGTCAGATTGCTCTGATTGACGAATATTCCGTAGTTGGTGCAGTCCCTGATCGTATTTTTGCTGATCGAACCGCTGGTCAAAGAGGCGTTGACAAAAATCCCGCGGTTGCCCGAAGAAATGATATTAGAAACGATATTGACCGTATCATTAAGTTGTATACACTCAATGCCATACGCAAAATTTGTTCCATCAATAATATTATTTTTGATCGTGAGGACCGAGCCGGTACCGAACTGGCCGGCCACGACCGCATCGTCAAAGCCATCTGTGCTCTTGACCGTAAAGCCCTCCAGCGACGCGTTGCCTACCAGGACCACCGCATTCGTCGCTCCGCCGCTTTCTTCGATCGTGGCCTGATAGGTCGTGGTAGCAACATAAAAACTGTTCGTTATTGTGATAGGAAAGGCCTCTCCCAGCGCCGCGTTGTAGTTACCTGGTTTAACATTGACGGTATCGCCGGCGGCGGTTGAGCTGGTCGCCTTGGTCAGCGTTTTCCAGGGAGCGGCCTGACTGCCGGTGCCGGTCGCGTCGTTGCCGTTGACCGCGTCGACATAATAGGTAGCCGCATAAGCCGAAGAGCAAGAAACGAAGAAAATTAATGCAATGAGTACAAATTTAGCTGTTTTCATATTATTATCATAACAACCTGACGTCAAAAGTCAAGACGATTTGGGCCGTTACCCAAGCAGATCGTTAATATCGATCGCTTCAAAATCGGTCCGACTTTTAACTTTGACTTCGCGGTACTCCGACAGATCGATTTCCTGCTCCTCCCTGCTCCTCCCTGCCCCTCCCTCATATCCCTCAAACCCCTGCTCAATCTCCCATTTCTCATACGCCCAGCTGGGTAACTCTTCCAGGTAGCGCGAAATTTTCATGAGAACTTCGCCGTCATAGCCCGAATAGATGATCGGATAAAGCAGATACAGCTCGTCCTTGGCCCGGGTGACCGCGACATAGAACAGGCGCCGTTCTTCTTCCATCTCTTCTTCTTTGTCAAAGCTCAAGTAAGAAGGGAACCGGCCGTCGGCCAGCCAGACGACGAAAACCACCTTCCATTCCAGCCCCTTGGCCTGATGGATCGTCGTCAGCACGCAGGCTTCTTTTTCGCCCGATTCACCCGCTTCCACGATCGTCTCCGACTCGATCCCCGAAGCCAGCGCCAGGGAGCTCAAGAGCTCCTCCAGCGACTTGTATTGCGTAGCGTAACTGCCCAACTGCTCGAGGTCTTCCAGCCGCTCGCGATAATTAGGATACTGTTCTTTTAAATAATCGGAATAGTTGGAATCGCTGACCGCCTTGATCATTTCGGCCGGTTTACCGACCTTTTCTTTTAGCTGCGCCATCAAGGACTGGAAAAGCTTGAACGTCCGCTCCCCGCCGCCCGGTATTATTTTTAGCACGCCGTCTTGAACAACTGTCTCCCGCGGATCGCCGGCCTGGCACAGGAACTGGAAGATCTTTTCAGCCGTCTTCGGACCGATCTTGGGCAATAACTTCAAGATCCGCCCCCAGGAGATCTCGTCGTTGGGATTGTGGAAGACCTTTAAATAAGCGATCACGTCTTTGATGTGGGCCTCTTCAAAAAAGCGCAGGCCGGACCTTATTTCAAATGGGATCCCCCGCTTAGTCAGCTCCATCTGGATCTCCATCGATTGATAATGGGAGCGGTAAAGGACGGCCATGTCGTTCAGGGAGTGGCCTTCTTCGCGCAGCTCCAGCATTCGTTGCGCGACAAAGGCAGCTTGTTCGTAAACCGTAGTTAAGGCGGCCACGACCGGCTTCTGCCCGCTTGGCCGGTTGGTCCGCAAGTTCTTTTCGAATTTTTCCTTGGCCAGTGTGATCGAAGTGTTAGCTACGCTTAAAATTTCCGGCGTCGAGCGGTGGTTGACCTCCAGCTTATAGAGGCGTGCGTCGGGGTAGACCTTGGGAAAATTAATGATGTTCTTGAAATGGGCGCCGCGGAACGAATAGATCGACTGGGAATCATCGCCCACCACCATCAGGTTGCGGTGTTTGGCCGCCAGGATATCGATAATCTTGGCCTGGACCAAGTTCGTATCCTGATATTCGTCGACCATGATGTGCTGGAATTTGGCGGCGTATTTCTCAGCGACGTCAGGATTCTCCGAGAGCAGTTTGTACCAAAGATACAAGAGATCGTCAAAATCCATCAGGTTATTTTTTCTCTTGCGCTGGACATAGAGGTTAAAGACCCCCTCGACCTCTTCGGTCATCGGCTCGAACTGGGCGTAGTTGTAGGCGATGACGTCGACGATCGATCGATTGGTGTTTAGTGCCAGCCCATAGATGGCCTGCAAGGCCTCGCCCTTAGGAAAGCGCCGGGCTTTGACATCGATCTTCGCTTCGCCGAGGCAAGAGTCGATCAGGTCTTTGGAGTCGGCTCGGTCAAGGATCGTAAAATTCGGCTCGTAGCCGACCCGTTTGGCGTTTTTCCGGAGCATTAAATTTCCGACATGATGGAACGTCCCGCCCATTATCCCCTTGACGTCGCGCTTTAACAAAAGCTCGACGCGGGAAAGCATTTCTTTTGAGGCTTTATTCGTAAAAGTTACTAATAAAATACGATCGAGCGGTACGCCGGATTCCACCAGATAGGCGACGCGATAGGTCACCGTGCGAGTCTTGCCCGACCCGGCGCCGGCAATGACGAGCATTGGCCCGCCGGGAGCAGTAGCGATGGGAAACTGCTCCTCGTTAAGATCGGCCTGGTAGTTGATGCGGAAATTATTATTATCCGCGCCGAAATGGGATTTTAGTACGTACTTGTGGGGCATTGGATTTACCATTATAGCACAGGCCGGGCTCGCGAGAATTTCGTCAGCTTCAAACTATCTTGAGGTTGATGTCCAGCGCCTTCGCCGAGTGCGTCAGCGCGCCGACGGAAATGTAGTCAACGCCGGCCTTCGCGATCACGGCAACATTATTTAAATTCACACCGCCCGAAGCTTCAGTTTTCACGCCGACCTTTTTGCAAAGCTTGACGGCGGCACGTAAAACTTTTACGCTCATGTTGTCCAAAAGTATTGTGTCAACGCCAACCGCGATCGCTCTCTGAACTTCATTGAGGGTCCTCACTTCAATTTCGACTCGTGACCCGCGTCTCGCGACTTTTTCGACCGCCCTTTCAATCCCGCCCGCCAGCTTGATGTGATTATCTTTAATTAAGATCGCGTCATACAATCCCATTCGATGATTAACGCCGCCGCCCATTTTCACCGCGTATTTTTCCAGAACGCGCAGGCCAGGGATAGTTTTCCGTGTATCGAGTATTTTGACGCGTGACCCGCGGCTTGCAACTCGCGACACGAAAGCCCGCGTCAGCGTCGCAATCCCCGAAAGATGCTGGAGAAAATTCAGCGCGACCCGCTCGCCGGTCAGGATGCCGCGCGCCGGGCCGGAAACAACAGCGATGACTTTGCCTTTCTGAACAAAAACGCCGTCCTTAACCTTCGGGCTAAACTTGATCCTATGATCAACGTGATGGAAAACTTCGGCGGCGATGCTAACTCCGCAAATAACGCCGGCTTCTTTGGCAGTTAAAATTGCTTTGGCTTTTTGATCTTTTTGGATTATCGCCCTGGTCGTAATATCCCCGCGGCCGACATCTTCCGCCAGCGCCAGCTTCACCAAAAAATCAGTAATTTCTTTAATGCTCATTATTTTAATACGAACAGGATCAAATAATAATACATCAGCGGCGCGGTCAGGACAAACGAGTCGATCCGGTCCAGCACGCCGCCGTGGCCGGGCAGGATATTGGAAGAATCTTTGGCTCCGGCATCACGCTTGATCAGCGATTCGATCAGGTCAGAAACCTGCCCGAAGATCCCGATCAAGACGCCGAGAACCAGCGCGTGCCAGATCACCAACTGCGCCGTCCAGCTAAAAACTACCGCAGCGATCAGCGCGACAACAAAACCGGCGATCGCCCCTTCCCAGGTTTTTTTCGGAGAGATTGAGGGCATTAGCGGCGTGTGGCCAAAGACCCGGCCGGCCAGATAGGCCGAAACATCCATGGCCCAGACCGTGAAGATCAGGAAGAACAGATAACCGCCGTGGTCGGTCAGGCTCCGGATGAAAAAGAGATAGCTCAAGAACCAGCCGACGTAGATCATGCCGAGGATAGTGACCGCGACATCGACTATCGTGTCTTTTTCTCTCTTTAGGAAAACCCCCGAGATCAGCGCAACGGCCGCGGCCAGCGTCAGGATGGCTGAGTGCGCCGGCTCCCAATTTCTCTTCAAAGCATAGTAGGCGAATATGATAAAGAAGATGGTGATCAAGTTCCCAACATAATAGGCGGGGAAAAAACCTTTTTTCATCATGAGGTTGTAGAATTCGTTAACGGCGAT
>JAQUOB010000075.1 GCA_028717325.1 Candidatus Margulisiibacteriota bacterium | reverse complement strand
GGTGATTTTATCGGCCGAGAAGCGCTGCTCAAGGAAAAGAACGAAGGCCTCCGAAAAAAATTAGTCGGCATCGAGCTGGCGAGCCGGGCGATCCCGCGCCAGGGGAATCTGGTGTTCGACAGTCAAAAATCGAAAATAGGGGTCGTCACCAGCGGGACTTTTTCCCCGACGTTGAAAAAACCAATTGCCCTCGCCTACTTAACGGCCGCGGCGGCCGAGGTCGCGGTCGAAATCCGCGGCGACAACTGGCCGGGGAAAGTCGTTGACAAGGCCTTCTACAAGGGAGTAAAATAATTCTGTGATCGACCTCAAAAAAATATACTATTACATCGTCTGCCTAGTCGCTCTTTTTGTCCTGTTTTGGGGCGTGGTCGATCTGGCCGGTGCGGCCGTCGGCCTTTCCATGGCCAAGGGGCCAACCGTAACTATGGACCAGCCGCCACCGCCGGCGGCGCCCGACAGTGAACAGTCCATGGATGTTTATTACCAGAAGCGGATGCTCTATGACCGCCTCTCCGACAGCCTGGCCAGGATCATTATCGCCGGCCTGGTTTTTGCCTACAGCCGCGTCAAAGTCAATAAGTTAGAAAGCTAAGTAAGATGCCTGCCTATCCGGATAATTTAAAATACAGCAAAGAACACGAGTGGGTCAAGGTCGACGGCCGTGTCGCCACGATTGGCATCACCCATTACGCGCAGGACTCGCTGGGCGACGTCGTTTACGTTGAGGTCCCGCCCGCCGGCAAAGAACTGGCCGCGATGCAGGAGTTCGGCGTGGTCGAATCGGTCAAGTCCGTTTCCAGCTTATACTGTCCGATCGCCGGCAAGGTGGTCGAAAGGAACGAAGCGCTGGAAAAACATCCGGAGCTGGTCAACGATTCTCCTTACGACGGCGGCTGGATCATCAAGGTTGAAATGACAAGCCCTGCCGATCTTAACAATCTGCTTTCCTCGGCCGATTATCAGAAACTCCTGAAGTGACGCTCGATCTTTTTGCCGACATCCCGTCCAAGGTTCGTCTTAAAGAGAAACTATCCTTGCCTCGCCCTTTGAGCGAGCCGGAACTTTTGGCCGAGCTGACGGATCTCAGCCAAAAAAATACGCCCGGCACTTCTTTCCTTGGCGGCGGCTCTTACGATCATTTTATCCCGAGCGCCGTTAAGCACATCCTTGGCCGGTCGGAGTTTTATACCGCCTATACGCCCTACCAGCCGGAAGCCAGCCAGGGCACGCTCCAGGCGATCTATGAATACCAGTCCCTCATCTGTGAACTGACCGGCCTGGAAGTCGCCAATGCTTCTATGTACGACGGCGCGACCGCCCTGGCCGAAGCCGCTTTCATGGCCTGCCGCATAACCGGACGGAAAGAGATAGTCGTTTCAGCCGCCGTCCATCCCAACTATCGCGCCGTTTTAAAAACCTACTGCACAGCCGCCGATCTTGTTCTGAAAGAACTCCCGTTTGATATTGCTTCCGGGCTTACAGCTTACAACTTACAGCTTACAACTAATTCCGCCTGCGTGATCCTCCAACAGCCCAACTTCTTCGGCAACCTGGAAAAAGTTGCCGGCCTGGCCGACAAAGTCCATGCCGCCGGCGCTCTGCTGATCGCCAGCATCAATCCGATCTCTCTCGGCCTCCTCAAGCCGCCCGGACGCTACGGAGCCGATATTGTTGTCGGCGAAGGCCAGCCTCTGGGGCTACCGAGAAGTTTCGGCGGTCCGGGGTTGGGGCTCATGGCCGCCCGGCAAGAGTATCTGCGGCAAATGCCCGGCCGAATTGTCGGGGCAACTACGGACCTTGACGGCCAACGGGCCTTTGTTCTGACCGTGTCAACCCGCGAGCAACACATCCGCCGCGAGCGGGCCACTTCAAATATTTGCAGCAACGAGGCCCTCTGCGCGCTAGCCGCCACCGTCTATCTTTCCTTACTGGGTAAAAACGGATTAAAAAAAGTGGCGGGGTTGTGCCTGCAAAAAGCGAACTATCTAAAAGAGAAGCTCGGCCAAGCTGTACTCTGGTCGACCCCGGGCTTTAATGAGCTGGTAATCAAAACCAACAAAAAGATCGGGCTCGACCTGGCCGGTTATTATCCCGAGCTTGCGGGCTGCCGCCTGATCTGCGTTACCGAGCTGACCAATAAAAGCGAGCTGGATAAGTTAGTACTTGACGTCCTCTCGGCCTAGGGGGCGGTCAAGCACCAGCCCTTCCCCGCCCAAAACTATGTCGTGGTGTCCCTCGACCCAGATCCAGGCCTTTTTGATTCCCGGGATATCAGTCACCGTAAAGACCAGCTGCGCGATGAGGCCTTCGACCTTGGCCGACCCGCCGCCGTAATCCTCGAGTTCCCGGCTGAGATCAATGACGGCGATTGTTTTTTCGACCTTAAGCTGGCGGATCTTGACCCCGGCCGGCAGTTGCGTCGTAATGCCCTCGGCTGCTTCCTGCGGGGTCGGTCCCGACAGCAGCGCTTCGATCGCCTGTTTGAGCGGCGGCACATCGGGTCTCAGCGGCCGTTCAACGGAGATCAGTTTTTCGCCCTTAAAGAAATACGCCCCGACGCCCGGACTTTTCTTTTCCAGGGAAAAGTTGCTCCAGGCCAGGAAGGCCAGGCCGGCGATTGTCAGGCCTGCCAGTGCGAGGTAGTAAAGATTTGGCCGCGTTTTTTTTCGTGCTTTTCGCTTCATGCCGAACAAAAGTCTACCACATTTCATTTTCGAGTGCTATAATAACCAAAAATATTACGGGGGTTAGAAATGAAAAATAGATCTTATCTCTTGCTGGCGGTCGTCATCGTTATTTTGGTCGTGGCGGCGATCAGCTTGACCCGGTTGAATAAGCCCGGCGAAAAGACGATCACGGCGCCCATGCCGGCGGGCACCCACGAGGCCCGGGTGGCGGAAAAGCCCACGGTCGTTACTCTGTATCAAAAAGGTGAAGGCGAGTCCGATTTGGCGGCATTTGTTTCCCAGGAGCTGGCGGCCAAAAGTTCCGGCCTGGCTAAGTTTAAGGTCATTAATACTCTCGACGATCCGCAGATCATGGACTTCTACGGCGTGACCTCGGTGCCGGCCATCGTCTTCCTGTCGCCGGCAGGCAAGGTCATGAGAAAACACGAGGGCTACCTCGACAAGGCGCTCATCGTCAATATCCTGAAGTCGATGAAGTAGACGGGGCGAATTATTTTTCTTTCTTCTTCCTTGATCTTTTGATCGGCAGTTTCGCTCGTTCTTCCTTGATCTTTTCGAGCAGTTCTTCCTTGCGCTCCTGCTCCGTCTCTAGCGCCTGCTCCAATACTTCAGCCGCTTCTTCGTTGGAGATGATGCTCGCTACGTCAACAATATAATCCCCTTCATCGACCCGCTGGATGCGGACCCCTTTGGCGTAGCGGCCCTGGGCGGAGATGCCGCTCGCCTTTTGCCGGCTCATGGTGCCGCGGGCGCTGACAAAGAGGAGCTCGTCGCTCCCGTGGATGATCTTCATCTGGGAAACCGTGTCATTGTCGCGGAGCTTAATAGCGATATGTCCTTTGCCCCCCCGGTTCTGGGCGGAGAACTCGTCCAGCTTCATCCTCTTGCCGAAGCCGCCGCGCGAGATGACGAGCAGGTCGCCGCCGTCGGTCAGGACGTCCATCGAAACGACCGCGTCCTTCTTTTGCAGGCGGATCCCGCGAACCCCGGCCGCGGTCCGGCCCATCGGCCGGACTACTTTTTCCGAGAAGCGGATCATCAGGCCGCTTTCCGCGCCGAGGATGACCTCGCGTTTGCCGTCGGTCTCCTGGACCCAGCCGAGCTCGTCCCCTTCTTTAAGCTTAATGGCAATAATGCCGGAACGGCGAATGTTGGCAAAGTCTTCGATCGGCACTTTTTTGACCATGCCATTTTTAGTCGCCATCATCAGGAAGGCCTTTTTCTCAAAGTCGCTGACCGCAACCGCGGAAGAGACTGCTTCGCCCTGTTCCACCTGTAAAACGTTGGCAATTGCCTGGCCCTTACCGGAACGACTGGCCTCCGGCAGGTCGTAAACCTTTAATTTATACACCCTTCCCCGGTTGGTGAAGAAGAGGACAAAGGCATGCGTGGAAGCAGTGAAAATATTTTCTATTTCATCCTCTTCCCGCGTGCTCATCCCGGCCACGCCGCGCCCGCCGCGCAGCTGAGACTTGAACGACGAGACCGGCACCCGCTTGACGTAGCCGTCGCGAGTGATCAGGACCGCGACTTCCATTTCCGGGATCAGTTGCTCGATGTTAACGTCCTCGGCCGGCGCGCTGATCTCGGTCCGCCGTTTGTCGCCGTACTTTTCCTTGACCTCGAGCAGTTCTTTCTTGACCAGGGCGAGGAGTTTTTTGCGGCTGGCCAGGATCTCCTTGAGTTCGCCGATCAGCTTCTTAAGCGCCTTCAGTTCTTCTTCGATCTTCAGTCTTTCCAGGGCGGTCAGGCGCTGCAGTTTGAGATCGAGGATCGCCTGCGCCTGGATCTTGGAGAGGTCAAACTTCTTCATTAACCCTTCGCGGGCGTCATCGACGCTCTTCGACTTCTTGATCAGGTTAACGACCGCGTCGATATTGGAAACGCAGATGACCAACCCTTCCAGGATGTGGGCCTGTTCTTCGGCCCGGCGCAGTTCATATTTCGTCCGGCGAGTCACGACCTCTTCGCGATGTTTGAGGTATTCGGCCATCATCTCGCGGAGGTTGAGCAGTTTGGGCTGGCCGCCAACCAGGGCCAGCATGTTGACGCCAAAGGTCACTTGCAGGTTAGAGTGCTTGAAAAGCTGGTTGAGGACGACTTCGCGCGAGGCGTCGCGTTTCAGCTCAATGTAAATGCGCATCCCGTCGCGGTCGGATTCGTCGCGCAGGTCGGAGATCCCCTGGATCTTCCTATCCTTGACCAGCTCGGCGATCTGTTCGATCGTCTCCGCTTTATTGACCTGGTACGGGATCTCGGTGACAATGATCGCTTCCTTGTTGTTCTTGACCCGTTCCAGGTCGTAGCGGGCGCGCAGGGTCAGCAACCCCCGTCCGGTCGTGTACGCGTCGTTGATCCCCTGCCGGCCGCAGATCAGGCCGCCGGTCGGGAAGTCGGGCCCGGTCACGATCTTCTGTAAGGCCTCGAGCGTCGCCTCCGGGTTATCCGCCAGCACGACCAAGCCGTCAATCACTTCGGTCAGGTTGTGCGGCGGGATATTGGTCGCCATGCCGACCGCGATACCGGACGAGCCGTTAACCAGCAAGTTGGGGATGCGGGACGGGAGGACGAGCGGTTCCTGCAACGATTCGTCAAAGTTAGGGCCAAAGTTGACCGTCTCCTTGTCCAGGTCGGCCAGCATCTCGACGGCGAGCTTGGAAAGCCTGGCTTCGGTATAGCGCATGGCCGCCGCCGAGTCGCCGTCGACGCTCCCCATGTTCCCCTGGCCATCGACCAGCGGGTAGCGGAGCGAAAAATCCTGGGCCATGCGGACCATCGCCTCGTAAACGGCCGAGTCGCCGTGCGGGTGGTACTTACCGAGAACTTCCCCGACGACGCGGGCCGATTTCTTGTGCGGCTTGCCCGGCTGCAGCCCCAGCTCGTCCATGGCAAAGAGGATCCGGCGGTGGACCGGCTTAAAGCCGTCGCGCACGTCCGGCAAAGCGCGGCCGACGATGACCGACATCGCGTAATCGATGTAGGAGGTCTTCATTTCGTGCTCGATCGTCGTCGGCATAACGTTGGCTCGAAAGATCGGCTCAGTCGTCGGCTCGGCCACGGCATTTTCCTTGAACTTTTTTCTTCTTATCATACGTCTAACCTCTTGACATCTTTAGCGTGTTTTTCGATAAAGGCCCGGCGCGGCTCAACTTCGGAACCCATCAGCACGGTAAAGATGTTGTCCGCGACCTCGGCGTCTTCCAATTGGACCTGCAACATCGTCCGCGTCTCCGGGTTAAGGGTCGTCTCCCAAAGTTGTTCGGGGTTCATTTCTCCCAAACCTTTATAGCGCTGGAGGCTGGTCCCTTCCTTGCCGATCTCCTTCAGCTTCGTTTCCAATTCCTTATCGGAGTGGAGCCAGTGCTGCGCTTTTCCTTTTTTTAATAGGTACAACGGCGGTTGCGCGATATAGAGATGGCCGTTCTCGATCAGTTCGCGGGCGTAGCGGTAGAAGAAGGTCATGATCAGGGTCCGGATATGTGCGCCGTCAACGTCCGCATCGCAAAGGAGGATTATTTTATGGTAGCGCAGGCGCTTTTTCAGCACCTCCGGGGTCAATTCTTCCTCCGACTCTCCGTTCCCGTCCCCTTTCAGGGCCGAGACGCAGCCGGGGCCGATCGCGGTGATCAGCGTCCGGATCTCGTTGTTGGCCAGGATCTTATCCAGCCGCGCTTTTTCCACGTTCAG
>JAQUOB010000074.1 GCA_028717325.1 Candidatus Margulisiibacteriota bacterium | reverse complement strand
AATCATGAAAGCAATTGATGATCCTCAAGGCCAAAAGATCGAAATATACGACGTCCGGCTCGGCCAAACAACTCTGGTCGACCGGATCGAGAAAACCGATGAAGAATGGAAAAAACTCTTAACCCCGGTGCAATACGAAGTCACGACCAGACAGGGGACCGAGCGGCCGTTCACCTGCACCTATGAAGAGATCAAAGAGGCGGGCCTCTACCGCTGTGTGCGCTGCGGCACCGATCTTTTTCAGGCCGCGACCAAATTTGAATCGGGTACCGGCTGGCCCAGCTATTATGAGCCGGTTTCCGAGCTCAACGTCAAGTATTTCGAAGATAATTCGCTGGACCGGCGCCGGACGGAGGTGCGGTGCGCGCGCTGCGGCGCGCATCTCGGCCACGTCTTTGATGACGGTCCGCCCCCGACCCACAAGCGTTATTGCATCAACGGCGTCGCGCTCAAGTTTATAAAATCAAATCCACCCCTCTGATCGCCAGCAAGCAGAAATTTATTAGCCCTCACCCGCTAACGCGAAAGACTCTCACCCTCTCCCAAAGGGAGAGGGTATTTACGCTATCATTTTTTACCCCCTCTCCCTCTGGGAGAGGGGGTGCGAAAACTCTTGCGTTGGCGGGGGTGAGGGCTGAATAGTTAAATAAGCGTTTGATTTTCGATCGATTCGATGTAAAATACTTATGCTATGAAAAAAATATTCCTGGTTTTGTTCTTGGTGCTGGTTTTGCTTTCCGCCCGGTCCCTGGCCATGAGCGTGGCGCCCCATCTGCCGGGCGTCGTCGATCTGCAGAATCAAATAGCGGCGGAACTTAATGCCATGGACTCCGATCTGGCCCGGGCGGCGCAGCAGCTTGGCACCGTCGGCCTGTTCGACGCCTCGGCCGGCATACTGCAAAAGATCTATGACGATCATTCCGCCATCGTCGACGTCGCCACCGTGGACCCCGAGGGTCACCTGATGACCATCCGGCCGGCCCGCTATAAAAGCTCCGAAGGCGAGCGGATCAACGAACAGCCCCATTTTATGGAAGTGAAAAGGACCAGTCAGCCGGTCATGAGCGGCATGTTCAAGACCATCGAAGGGTTTTACGCCGTTTCGCTCATCTATCCCGTGATCAATCTCAAAGGGCAAACGATCGGGTATGTCAGCCTGGTCTTTAAGCCCGACGCGTTGATCGGTAACATTACCAAACCTTATATCGCCGGCCTGCCCTCGGTCGAAGCGCTCGCGATCCAGAAGGACGGCCGCGTCATCTATGACCGGGACATTTTACAGATCGGCAAGATGACCTTTTCCGACCCGGTCTATCAGAACTATCCGGACCTGCTCGAGCTGGCGAAAAAGATCGCCGCTGAAACAGGCGGCGCCGGGACCTATTCCTTCCCGGTCGGCCTGTCGGGCGCGCCCGTCAAGAAAGCAACCGAGTGGACGACGATTTCACTGCACGGGGTTGAGTGGCGGCTGGTCGTCTCCAAAGTGGCGCAATAAAACACGAGGCACTGCCTCTTTATTATAGCAATATCCCCATAATCATCCTCACTTGCGCGTTGTCGGATCTGGGATTCAAGCCCTTAACTATCCCCAGCGCGGTCCAAAACTTTTGGGTAGTCAAGGCCAAAGTCGGACCCAAATAGAACTCCTCTGCCGTATAATTACCCTTGCTCTCTAATCCCACAACCAGGGCGGGATTTAGCCGCAAATTTATTCCCGCCGAGTATTCGTTCCCGCTTGAACGGCCATTCAAATCCCACTTATATATCTGGTTATAGGCCAGATTAAGGCGCGAGAAATCCCTGGCCAAGATAAGTTTGGCCTCTCCTTGTGAAGACTGGCTCAAATCATTTTTGCCGATGTACTCAAAATATAGAAGGGGATCAACTATAAATTGATTCTTTTCTCCAAAACGGTATCTGGTTCTTAGTTTGTAGCCATCGTACGCAAAAGTGGACGCCGTGGGAGTGTTTAACTGCTTAAACTGTTGATACAAAGCTACATCCCAGTGATCGGTAAGCCCGTATTCCATCTCTAGCCAGTGTTTCCAGGTACTGGTGTTGGCGTCCGAAGCTGAGGGTTGTTCCAGAGTAGTATAGACCTCCATTTCTGCCCAGCCCCGCGGCATGGTCATATATTCATAGGTCCACACATAACTTCTGCGATCGGCAGAACTCGGATTCGCAAACAGGATCGCCAGTATCAAGCCCGTCATCAACACCCTCATTAACATATTTATACCAAACATGCTTACCCCCCCCCGTTTATGATTTTGATAATCAATTTCAATTGGGTCACAAAAAAAATCAGGGCACTTCTGTTAGATCATTTATTCCCCTCCTTTTTATTGCACTGCTTGCATCTTCCGTAGAGCTCCATGCGGTGTCTTTCAGGATAGAATCCATGCCGTTTAATCAATTTCTCTTGCAGGCACTCAATCTCCGGATCTACCACCTCTACGAATCGGCCGCACTTTGTGCAAATAAGATGGTCGTGGTGCTGGTGGCCGTAAAGATGTTCGTATCTGGCCACGCCATCCTCAAATTTCAACTCGCGGCATAAGCCGCATTCGCAAAGCAACTTGAGCGTTCGATAAATAGTTGCGTATCCCACGGTTGGATGCTTCCGTTTAACAAGACTATAAAGCTCCTCGGCAGTTAAGTGTTTATCTATATTCAAAAAGCTATGCAAGATCTCCCTTCTTTGTTCGCTGTGTTTAAGATATTTAGCCGCCAAATGATCTTCAAATATTTTTTCTTCTTTCCCCAGGGACATGACCGGCCTCCTTTATTCTATTATGATATTGATAATCATTATCATGATGACACACCAGCGGCAATTTGTCAAGCGGGGATTGCAAGTTCCAGCGCGACCGAAGCCATTCAAGGGTGGATCCCGTTAACTGAAACTAAATAAGATTATTTTCCCAGCAGCAGCGAGAGCTCTGCCACATGCTCCTGCTCATCGATAATAACGTGGCGGATATCATGTTCCAGCGTTTCAAATTCATACTGCAGTTCCTGCTTGTTGTCCGTCACCTTTTGGTAAACCTGCTTGTAGAAATTGATGGCGTCCTTTTCCCCTTTCAGGTTCACTTCGAGGATGGTTTGAGTTTCGCTCGCGCGATGGGTCGGCGCCAGGCTCATTGCCGGCTCGCCGTTTAGATAGCTGCCGATGAGGTTACGGAAAATTCCTTCGTGTTTTTCCTCGTCCGAGGCGATTTCCTTGAGCCGTTCGATTATCTTTTCGGCGGTTTGCCCCTTGATTAATTCCGCATGGGCCAAATATTGAATCCTGGCCGCGTGTTCCAATTCAAGCGCCCTATTTAACATTTGAATCAATTCTTCTTTTATACCCATAAGCTACCCTCCGATTTGCTAAGATACAAATATCTTACAACATTAATATTACTGATTCAACTTCAACCCGGGCAAGCGCGCTTCGGGTCTTTTTAAAATATTTTGACTGCGTTAAGGAATATATTGGCAAAGCCGCCGACTAAAACCGCAAGAACTACGGTGAAGATAACAATAGCAATGGAAACCTTCCAGCCCAGCTCCTTAACGAGGACCGTCAGGGCGGCGACACAAGGGAAGTAAAGCGTGGTCACCAGCGCAAAGATGAAAAGCTGCTGTTTGGTCATAAAGGAAAGAAGATTATGGATATCGGGGCCATACTTGACGATCGCCAGAGCCAGCAAAAGCTCCAGCGCGAGCTCTTTTCTTAAGATCCCGAACAGGAGGCAGATCCCCGCCACCGCAGGCAAACCCAGCCAGCTCTCGATGATCAGGCTCATGGGCTTGGTCAGCAGCCACATATATTGAGTTTCATAAAGTGTCCCCATTACAAGACTGCCGACCGCAATGATCGGCAGGGCGATCAGGACAAATTCCTTCACCCGGTACCAGGTCTTTTTCAATATATGTGTGAGTTTCGGCGCCCTGAACGGGAACATCTCCATAACGAGCCCGGAGGATTCTCCGGGGAGAAGAACCGCCATGGTCCGGCCGACCAGAATGCCAATAACAAAATCGATCGCGTAGATCGCCAGGGCGTATTGCCAGCCGACGAAGAAGGCCACCGCCCCCATTATGACGGCCGTCCTGGCGCTGCAGGGCGTCAGAATTATCAGCGTGCAGGCGATTATCTTTTCTCTTTTGGTAGTCAAGACCCTGGTCCCGATTATCGCCGGAACGTTGCAGCCTGCCCCGGCAATTATCGGGATTATCGCCCGGCCATGCAGACCTAATTTATGCATCAGGCTGTCCGTCAAAAAGGCGATTGAATTCAAATATCCGGTATCCTCAAGGAACGCCAAAATAATGTAAAACGTCATGACAAAGGGGATGCCCACCGACAAGGCGGCCTTGATACCGGCATCAAATCCCCACAAAAGCGTCCGGGACAAGGCGTTATGGCCGAGCAGCCCGTAAAGCAATTCATTGATATGGGGGGAGACGAACGCGGTCCAGGCAAACTCAAAAATATTCGAGAGAAAGCCCCCCACATAATACATCGTGATAAAAACCGCCATTAAACCGAATAACAAAATTGGAATTCCCGTCACCGGTTCAATGGTCCATCTCCAGAGCCGGTCGGCCAGCGAAATTTTGCACACCCCCAGCGTCTCGACCCGATCCACGATCGACCCTTCCAAACCGTGGCGTTCGCGCACGAATCGTAAAGAGGCCCTCTCCCCGTGAGTCCGCTCGATGTCGGCCGAGATCTCTTTGACCGTCTTTAAGACCGGCTCACAGTCCTTTTCGGCGGCGATACGCGCCATGAATTCCGCGTCCTCTTCCAGTAGCAGGGTGGCAAGAGCGCGGGAAGATAATCTATATGGATTCTTCTTAACGCACTCTTTGATGCGGGACGCCAGCAACTCGATGTAGGCTTCTATATCTTTGCCGTACTTAGGAGGGTTGGGCGTAAGTTTAAGCTTTCCCGAGTGGACCGCGATACAGGTCTTTATAACTTGCTCTATTCCCTCCCCCGTTGTCCCAACCACCGGGATCACCGGGACACCAAGTATCCGGGAAAGTTCCTGGTGATCGATGCAGATATTCTTTTGGGCCGCCAGATCGGATAAATTAAGCGCCACGATGACGGGATAACCCAGATCAAGAAGCTGCAGCACCATATAGAGGTTGCGCTCAAGGTTCGTCGCGTCAAGAATGGAAACGATGATTTCGGCCGCGCCTTCTAATATTTCGCGTCTGGCAACCAGCTGGTCATCGGAAACTGAACCAAGCGAATAAGTTCCGGGCAGATCGACAATGCCGATCTTCGTTCCTTTATAATCGGCAGTGCCCATGTTCAAGGCAACAGTCTTGCCCGGATAATTCGCGGTCACCGCTCCGAGCCCCGTCAGCTGGTTGAAGATCGTGGATTTGCCGACATTAGGATTGCCCGCCAGAGCGATCACGAATTTAGAATCACGGCTGATCTTTTTAAGTTCGGAGTGACAGCTTGGCATCGAGATCATATTTTCCTCACCCAGATCGCTTCGGCGATCTTCCGGCCCAAGGCGTAAACCGCACTGCCGACCTTCACCATCACCGGGCCGTTGAACGGGGCTTTTTGTTCTACTTTGATCTGGGTTTTCGGCATCAAGCCGAGCGTCGCCAGGTAGCAAAGAAGTTTTGGCTCTTCATCGGTTATCTTTACGATTTTGAGCCGGTCATTTTTTTCGAATTCGACCAGCGGTTTCGACGGTTCTTCCTTGATGCGGCCGTCCGCACCGGGGACGGGATTGCCGTGGGGGCAGGTCTTCGGCTCGCCGAGCAATTTGTATATCTTGTCTCCGACGACTTTCGAGATATCGTGCTCAAGTTTGTGGGCTTCGCCGTGGGCTTCTTCCCATTTAACGCCCAGCTTGTCGGTCAGGAAACGCTCCGCGAGCCGGTGGCGCCTCACGACGTCCAACGCGATCTTTTTCCCTTTCGAAGTCAGCGCTATTCCTTTGTACGGTTCGTGCCTGATAAGGCCCTCTTTTGCCAGTTTTCTCAAATGCTCGGAGACCGACGCGCTGGATATTTTCAGATGGGTCGCGATCTCATTGGTCGCGGCCTTTTTGCCCTCCGATTCAAGGTGAAATATTATTTCAAGATAATCTTCTTTGGTTTTTAAAAGCATTTGTTTCTTGCTCCCAATTAATATTAGGCATACCTAATATTAATCACTGCCGCATTGATTGTCAAGAGAGGATTTTGAGCGTTGTACCGAAATTTAAGGGTTCCGGAGTTCTAGATAAAGTATCTTGAGCGTCGCCACGATCGGCGCGGCAAAGAAAAAGCCCCAGACCCCCATCAGCTCTCCGAACACGATGATCGAGATGACGACGGTCATTGGATGAAGGTTCAGCTTATCGCCGAGGATTTTTGGGGCCAGGACGCCGATCGTGACCGCGCTCACGGCCAGATAGAGGATGAGGAC
>JAQUOB010000073.1 GCA_028717325.1 Candidatus Margulisiibacteriota bacterium | reverse complement strand
AACTTTAGTTACCGCGGGTGTTCCTCTTGTTCTAAACCTGCTGCCTTTGGCCGTGGTCGCCATCTGGCGGGGCGTAGCCGCGGCTAAAAGAAGCTCCGCCGCCAAAGAGCTGGCTAAAGCCGCGACCGATAACAATAATGCCGGTCTGCCGTCCCTGGCAGTCCTCCTGCATGAGCTAAATGATAATGACGCCAAAAATAAGATCCGCGATCTTATGCACCGGCATTTGGCAGCCGATAAAGAATTGACCGAATTTTTGCAAAATTTAAATGAAGCCAAAGCTTATATGGGTTCATCGGACTGGGAGAAATCATTTAGCGACGTCGATGCGCGTCAGTGGCAAAAAGAAGCGATCGATCGATTTTTATCTTCTATCCCTAACTTTGGCAAAACCTTTGTGGAGCTCCAAACGCGTCGGGCAGAGATCAATCATTATGAAGCAGATTTAAAGGCCAGAGCAGAGGCACAAAAAGCGCAGGAAGAAGAAGATTTTCTCAAACAATTTAATGTCTAAATGAAATTTCTCAAAAAAATCTCCGAGGTACTATTACGATGGCAATAACTATGAAAAGAGCTAATGAAATATATAGAAATTGGGCCCCGGGCAAGTTCTACCGCGCCCTGCAGGCTAACGGTGCCGGCGGCGGCCAGGACCTTAAGGCAAAAACCGCGGCCGAGCTGACTGCATTATTGACTGATGTCGACAGGCGCCGGGCGAACGCCACCCCTGCCAACCTCGCCAAATTTGACGCAGCCAAAGCGCAAATCGTGCAGGCCCAAAAATTTGTCGCGGCCAGGGATTTTTATCAGGCGAAACAGAATGTCGATTTTACTGACCTGTCCGATACCGACTATGTGAATAACCATAACACGTTCGACGCGTTTATCGCCGAACACATTAATAATGTAGAAGCCGGCGAGCTGAAAACCAATCTGCAAAGACTCCAGTCCGGGGCAAAACAACAAATTGAGGCCAGGCAATTTTATGACGAGTTTAAGGAGCATACCCAAGATGACTTTGCGGCGCTCACCAATCCGGCGGCTCTCAGGACCAGGGCTGATCTGCAGATCGGTAAAGTTAAGGGCCATTTAAGAACCGAGATCGAACGGCTCAAGACCAAAGCCGAAACCGCCAGGGCGGCCAAGGCATTCATTGACCAGTATGAAGGGTATTCCTACGATGACTTTGCCAAGCTTTCCGATCCGGCGGCTTTCAGGACCAAAGCGGAATCGCAGATCGGCAAAGTTGAGGGCAGTTTAAAAACAGAGATCGAACGGCTCAAGGCCAAAGCCGAAACTGCCGAGGCGGCCAAAGATTTCCACAAAAAATATCGCGGCACTGATTTTGGCAAGCTCGACCTAGCCGGTTATTCCGAGTTCATAACCAATATTGACGAACAGATCGATAAAGTCAGCGGCAGCAACCTCGGGACCGACCTGACGGCCCTTAAAGTTAAAGCGGAAAAAGATAGAGCTGAAGCGGCCAAAAAGACGGTCGAAGCCAAGCGGCCGGCTAACGGCCGGCGGCGGGCAGAACGGGACTCCGATTCGCGGATCGAACTGCAAGATGAGGACATCGACGCCAGCGAGCCAGATATATATGTAGGCGCCAGCGGCAAAAAATATCGCCGGCAGGCCGCCCCTTTAGGCGAGGGCGGCATCGGCAAGGTTTACGCGGCCGAAGAGATCGGCTCCGGCCGGAAAGTCGCGATCAAAGAACTGCATTCCGCGGGCAACAAGATGCTCGTTGACCGGCTGATCCAGGAGTTCGACGCAACCAGCCGGGTCGGCAGCAAGCGCATAGTCAAAGGGCTGGACCACGGCACGCGTCCCGACGGCGCTCCGTTCATCGTCATGGAGCTTATCAGAGGCAAGGACCTATCTACAATGCTTGAAGAAAGAGAAGCGGCTAACGGTCATTTTTCGGTCGAAGAAGCCGTTCCCTGGTTGCGGCAGGTTATCGAGGGCTTAAAAGCCGCCGCGGCCCGGGGCATCACTCACCGCGATATCAAGCCGCAGAACATCTTTATCGAAATTGGAGATTTTTTGGACCGCGAACCGGAGTTCAGAGCGGTGATCCTTGATTTTGGTCTGGCCAAGATCATCGATGACCAAAGCCGGGTCGAAGAAGGCAAAGGGAAAAAAGATGGGACCAAAACCGGCGTGGTAATGGGAACTCCCGAATATATGGCCCCGGAGTTGATCTTGCTCTCCGGGCTGACTAATGAAGAAAGAGGTCTTATGCCGCCCGTCGAACTGAGGAACAAATACGTCAAAGTGGACATTTACGCCCTGGGCGTCCTCTTCTACAAATTGCTGACCAACAAACTGCCCTTTCCGATCAGCCGAGCGAATTATGGCGCGTTCGCGAGCGGCTTGGCAAAATTCGAATTCCCGGAAATGGGCAGTCACGTCTCGCCGCAACTCCAGGCCGTGATCAAAAGAATGCTGGCCTTTAAGCCGGAGGAACGTTACGAAAACTACGACAAACTCGACTGCGATATTGTCTATTCGCTGATGTTTGAGAATGTCGAAGTTAAGATCGTAGGCAAGGCCGGCACGGTTTTTGGTTCGGCGGCCGAGATAGCGTCCCAAGGCCCGGTCACGGTCAGGCATCAACCGACCGTGGCGGAAACACCCAAACCCCGTTTTGACCTGAAGGATCCGACAACCGCGGATGATGCAAAGATCGGCTTGAACGCCGTTGTCATGGAACTGCTGAAAAGCGCCCCGACTGCCGAAGAATACGACAGAATAAATGACTGGGCTGAAAAAATATTAGACAACGAAGCTTTCAGCGCCGACCCGGATGTTTCCGACGCGGCCGTCGCGTTAACCAAGAAATTGCGCCGCCTTGGAGGCAAATAATATGGTATTTGAAATCAAATTGATCAGTTCCGCTCTGCTTAGTAAAAAACACGCGACCGATGACAGCAAAAACATTGATCGTTTTCGACGTCTGGTCAAAGAAGGCCTGCCGAAATTAAGTTGTCAAAAAACTCTGCAGTCGCTGGCAACTAACGTTTTTCTGCCTATTGCCGACGGAAAAACCGACTGCGATCAAAAGACCTTGACACTGGCGACTCAGGCACTATTAAAGATCAATCGGATCAAGGACAAACCGCTAGAAAATCCCAACCAGCTCAAATGGGAGATCGTGACCGGCCCGGGAAACAAGTTTGCGGAGATCACCCGTTTTGCTGATCGCGGCGTTTACGGCGCCTCCGATATCGGCCAAATGGATAAACAGGACGATTCTTTGGCCGCTGTCATTTTACCCGACGGCCGGATCCGCCTCACGGGCGCCGACGGCATGGGCGGCCACGCCGATGGCTACGTCGCCTCGGGCCTGGCGGTTTCCGCCGTTGACGGCAAAAACGACGTCCAAACAGCCGTAGTCAAAGCGCATGAAAAGATCAATAAGACCGCCGGTCCGGCCAAAGGCCAGGCGCGAATGGGGACCACCATAGCCGCAGTCGAGATCGAGCCCTCATCCGGCACAGTCAAAGGCGCCTGGATCGGCGACAGCCGGGTTTATTTAATGAAGGGAAATGGCGACTTCTATCTGCTGACCATGCCCCATACCAGGATACTTGGTGGGGAGACATTGGGCCCCATATTGAACGACGCTAGCTATTATTTTTTCTATTCCCTTTATCCTGAATTGAAAGATAATAAAGAAAAAACGGAAGAAAAGGTAAGTGAACTCAAGGGTTTGCTGGCCGCCGTTCAGCCGCTGTCTGAAAGAGAAATAATTTTAATCGATGAATTGACCGAACGGGCGCGAAAAAATGCTTCCGCCTTATTATATCATCATCCCAAATATGCTTTAGGCCACGCTCTGCCCGACGGCAATACGGTCCCGGGTTTCGCGGCCCAGTTAGAAAAAGACGACGTCCTTTTGGTCGTTTCCGACGGGATGAGCCTTGCCCCCGAAGAGATAAGGCAAGAATTCGGACAGGGCCGCGCTTTGCCCGAAACCGTCAAAGCCCTGATCGAAGCGAGTAAAAAGAAGAACGGCGACGGCTCCGACAATATTACCGTCCTGGCTTTTAAGCAGCCAGCGCCGGTCGAAGCAAAAGCCGCCTCCGTTTACGAAGAATTGGAACCGGAAAGCATCAACCTGTCCGACTTGGCCTTTTTGAAGGGCATGGATAAGGACGCCAAGATCAGAGGCGATATCCTGATCGCCCTGCTGGCCAATAACCTGGCAAAAAATGATCTGGTCGGGGCCATTGCCGATTCCAGCGTCATACTCGACGATCTTCCGCTCAACGCGATCGTGGCGGCTTACAATATGATCCTTAAAGCGAGAGAAACCCCCGTCCGCAATCAGGCCCTGATCAACCTAAAGGTCACTTATTACACCAGGGTGCCCGACCAGTTCGAGCTAGTCCTTGACAAGATCATCGCTGAAGATCAGGCCGCCTGCTCTGAATATTTTGAAGGCGATGACCGGAAAATAATCGAGTCCTTTGCCAATGATGCCGGACATCCCCTGAAGCCAAAAGCAACAGACGCTCTTCATAAATTGAACGCCTTCGCCGTGCATGAACGGGCGACCATGATTTTTGAAAGAAAACCCCTGCCGGCCTTTGAACTGGAAGAGCTGGCAGAGCCGGCCGAGAGCGGCCGCCGGACCACTCTCCCGCCGGAACCTAAAATACTGACCGCCCGGGAGGCGCTCGATCGGCTTCAAGCTATCCAGGCAGAACTGTTCAACGAGGAGACCCCGGTTTCGCTCGACAGATTGCTCGAGCTCAACGAGCAGGCCGCGGAAATTTCAAAACAGATCACCGGCAATGCCAAAATGAGCTCCCTGGCCACTTTTACTCTGGTCAGGATCAATGAAGAAATCGAGCGGCTTGGGGAGGCGTAAACAATAATGCCGCCGCAGGCCAGTAAATTAGACCCCGTCGGATTGCTCACCGCGCTGCGCGCGAAAGTGCCGCACGCTTCCTGCCAGATAACGCTGAAACGATACGAAAGGAATTTTATCAAACCACTGCAGACAGTGGCCGCGGCCGATCCTCAATTGGCCGATCTGCTGTCCCGGCTTCAGCTTGAGATTGACAAGGCCCTGCCCGGTCTGCCGCCGGAAAACCCGAACCTCGTTTCAAAACCAAAAGTAGTAACAAATGTCTCCTACGGCGAGATCAAGCCCTACGATGAATATGAAGTTGCCGGGGCATCCGATATCGGAACAAAGCACCTTAACGACAATACTATCGGCGCCTCTCTTACCCCGGACGGGTTGCTGATCCAGGCCGCGGACGGCCTGGGCGGCCACGCCGACGGCAACTGCGCCTCGCTGGTAGCGGTAAAAACCGTCAGGCGCGACGAGCACAAGGGGCTTTTAAGCGCAGTCCAGTCCGCCAATGAGGCGATCAACAAACTCTCCGGCAGTAAAACGGGCCTCGACAGGATGGGCACGACCATCGCGGCCGTCAAAATTAAACCGGCGGAGAATTTGGCGGTCATTGCCAATGTCGGCGACGTTCGCGTTTATCGTTTAAGGAAAGACGGCACGATCACCCTGCTCTCCACGCCGCATATTAATATTATTCCTGAACTGCCCAGGATTATCAGGAGTAAAACTTTTGACATTATCTACAAGGATTTGAGCAATGAACAAAAAAATAAAGTAAAAGGAGAACTTGATACTTTGTTATTTCCGATGCCGCCTTTTTATCAGATGCAAATAGAATTGCTCAATGATCTATTGCGGCGCATCAGGGTCAATTTGAAGCATTTAAACCTTGATCTGCATCAGCCACAATTCGCGTTGGGGCTCGAGGCAAGCGTTACTCACGTAAGCATAATCGAGGAGAGACTAGAACCCGGCGACATTATTTTGGCCGCGACCGGCGGCCTGTCACTCTCGCCCGATGAGATCAGGAAGATTTTCGGCCTGGGGCTTTCCTTTGAGGCCGCCGTCAAACAACTGGTGGCCGACAGCAAAATAAAGAACGGGAAAACATCGACCAATATTTCAGTCGTGGGCTACCGGCATCCGGAGCCGCCCCTCGAAGAAAAAACGGAAGCCGTCGAGCCAAAACCGGAGGTTTCGACCGTTGCTTTCCTGCAATCGGCCGAAGTCGCGGTCGAAGTCAGGGCCCAACGCCTGCTTGATGTTTTAGCGGCCGGCGGAGAAGATAAAACGGATGTTATCGAAGCCATCGGCGAAAACGGCATCCTGCTCCGGGACCTGCCCGCGACGACGATCGAAGCGGCCTTCGATCTTATTTGTCGAGCGGTCGAAGTCGACGAAGAAACGCGCCTTAAGGCCGTTAATAACTTACGCACTCTATTGCCGGCCAGGTCCGGCCACGAACCGACGCCCGAATTTGTCGTCTTGCCGGCAAAGCCCGGTGAGGCGATCAATCAGCTTCTGGCGATCCAGAAGGAGGCGTTTGACGACGAGAAACCCGCTTCGCTTGACCGCCTGCTTGAGCTTA
>JAQUOB010000072.1 GCA_028717325.1 Candidatus Margulisiibacteriota bacterium | reverse complement strand
CCAACTCGCCGAACGTCGCGTAAGAATAAGTGTAAGCGCTGCCCGAGATCGGGACCAGCGAGGCAAGTTCCGCGTAACACAAAGCCGCCAGGCCGCAAACGACCGCGGTGATGGCGAACGAGACCATGAGGGCCGGGCCGGCTCCGGGTCTCAGGGCATCGCCGGCCGCCGCCGTGCCGACGGTCGCAAAGATACCGGCGCCGATGATGACGCCGATGCCGAGCAGGATCAGATCGAACGGCCCTAAAACTTTTTTCAGCCCGTGGAGCGGATTGTCGCTTTCGGAAAGTATTGAATTAAGATTTTTGGTCCTTAAAATACGCCGCGGGAACCATTTCATGATAAATTGATTTTACTGTAAAAGTAAGTGTCAGGCAAGCGGATCGTTCACTTGATAGTAATTAGTTTTTTCTGCGAGCCCGGCTGTGAAGTCGTGGTCAGCCAGCCCCGGACAAAATATTTCCCTCGTTTGACCGGCTGATCGTTGTTGTCCGCCTGTCTCCAGACGGCGTTAAACTTCAGGCGCTGGCCGGGCAGTAATTCAACCGAGCGGACCGCCATCGTAAAAACCCTGTCATGCGACCATTGCCAGACGGCATTGTTATTTTCGTCTGCAACGGCCAGATCAAAACTCTGGCCCGAACCGAAAATTAGCTTGATCGCGGTTTTGCTTCGATTGGCCGCGATAACGGTTAATTCAACCGGTTCCCCGGCGCGATAGACCGATTTATTGGCATAGAGATCGATCGAGGGCGACTTTTCCATGACCCTGGCGTTTTTGCCAAAGCTTAACTGCCCAAGTGAAATGAAGCTAAAAAACAATAACAGCCAGCCGATTTTTTTTATCATGGCGATCGAATTTTAATTTAAGGATAGGTCGCGCTGAAAATGTCGGAACCCGTGTCGGATTTAAATTCATAATAGTACAGGCGGAAATTACCGGCGGAGGTTTCCACTATATCGGGGTCGCCGACCAGATTCGTCGTATAATGAGTCGGCACAACCGCAATATCGGCATCCTTTGTCCAGGTGTTGCCGTTGTCGCTTGAAGTCGCGCTGATTATCTTCATCGAGGCGCTCCTATCCGAAGTAAAAATGGTCTGGGCATAATACATTTTCAGGATTCCGTTAATATAGATCAAATCCGGGTCCATGGCATTGGCACCCAGCTCACAGGTCGACAGTCTGGTCCAGGCGCCGTGCGTAGTGATCGAATTTCCTTCGTTGGTGGAAATTGCGGCCCGGATTGAATTGGCCCCATACATATCATAGACGTACGCCATTAGATAGTTGCCGTTCGCTAATTTGATGATGTCAGGAACAGAGGCCTTATCATTATCGATAAGATCGCTTTTGGAATCGATCCTTATGCCTTCTTTGGTAAAGACAAGCCCGTCCGAAGAAACAGCGCTTAGAACACGGCGGCAGGCGGTGTGGGAGGAGGGGTCACTGCCGTCCAGGCCGTCGTAATACATCCTGTAGCCGTCCGACAGCGCCACGACGCAGGGATTGACGGCCTGAGCGCTGTCCGGCTCGCCGGGAGCGCCGACATCCACTCTTTTTCCCGACTCCAGAGTGAAGGTAAGGCCGTCGGTTGAGATCGCGCTTAAGATCCCGCCGGAACCGACATAATAAGTTCGGTAACTGCCGTTCGAGAGTTTGACCGTGCTGGTGGAAACGCCGTCGACGATCCTGATCCCCGATTCGACTTTCCAGACCCCGGTTTCGGTTGAGGAGTCGGTTTTGCCGCAGCCGACGCAAAGAAGGCAGAAGAGAGTGAGAGAGGAAATCGCCACAGCCGTCCACAGGTAATATAATTTTCTCATACCGAGATTATAGCGGACCTTTTCGGGCCGGGCAAGCTTTGTTATAGTGGACAGAAAAAAATAAAGCTGATAGAATAACTTCAATCGATCTGCATTCCCCGGTAGCGCAGTGGTAGCGCAGGTGACTGTTAATCACTTGGTCGTAGGTTCGAATCCTACCCGGGGAGTTTTTCTTATTTCAGGCTCTTTATCTGCTTCATTGCGGTTTTGACCATTTTTCCAAAGCTCTTATCTTTCCGTCTCTTTTCTAATTTCGACATGGCATAGTAATCAGTTTCCTTCTTGAGTTTAATATAATTCAAATACTGCTCTTCACTTAATTGCCCGGATTTGAGAGCGGCTAAAACAGCACAACCTATTTCGTGGTCATGGGTACAATCGGAAAATTTACAATCTCTGGCTAATATGGATATATCACTAAATACATCAGCCACCGCCTCGCCAGCATCAGCCACACCAACCTCCCTCATCCCTGGATTATCGATAACCATCCCTCCACCCTTGAGGACAAATAGCTCGCGATGTGTCGTTACATGCTGACCCTTTTTTGTCGTAGCACTGATTGCTCTAGTCTTTATTAGCTCCTGTCCCAATAATTTATTAATAAGCGAGGACTTACCAACGCCTGAAGATCCAAGCAAGCAGTAAATCTTCCCCTTTTTGATCGCCTGAGCCAAGTATTTATCGCCATTTGGTTTAAATGCACTCGTTGTCAATAAGTTAATGTCCTTGAAGCGGCTTTTCACTAGAGAGAGTTTGTCTTCTAATTCTTCTGGAGGAATAAGATCTATTTTATTTAAAACCAATACCGGTTTAATTTTTCCCGCTTTAACTATTGTCAAATAACGTTCAAAACGATTCAAATTAAAGTCCCGATCAACAGCTTGGACAATAAAGGCCGTATCAACATTAGCCGCTATCGGTTGAACGTCAGTTTTGCCGACAGCTCTTCTCTCTAAAATGCTTTTTCTGGGTAATATTTTATCAATCAGGCCATTTCCATAGCCAAGACTAATTATGCTTACCTTATCCCCAACTACAGGATAATCAAGTTGCGATTCTGCCGTATACATGATTTTCCCGGTTACTTCAGCCCAGTATTCTTCATTTTTATGGAGAACTCTATACTTGCCCCGATATTGGGCAACTACTCTAGCAGTTACATATTTAGGACTATCCCGCTTCATTATTTTTTGATTATAGCAAAATGTTTTGATGCCTTAAAGGATTCAGGATCAGAAGTTGCGAAACTCGTCCAACAGAGGGGGGATTTTTGGAGCTAACCTTTGATCTTAGCGCCTGATTTTACCGACAAGCTTTACTTGGTTCTAATCCTTCTTTCTTGCGCCCGTGAATGGTGTTCGGTATAATCAAAGAAACGGACGGCTTGGTTGGCAGGGGAAATGCCGGCCGAATTACTTTTTAGGAGGAGATCATGCCGATATATTTGTGGGTATTAGAATTATTTTTATTGCTTTTGCTTATCCACAGCATCAACGCTGTGATCAACCCGGAGAAAATCGTTCAATGGACGATCGAGCGATACAGGGGGATTTTAAAATTCTACTGTTTCGAATGTGAGATCAAGCCGTCGGCCAGATCGGTCAGCGTTATACGGATCGGCCATTTAATAGTGGCGATCCTTCTCGTTGTTTATATGGTCCTGATCGTCTTATTCGGGCGATACTATTAATATTTGGCGGGCCGCGAGCCGGGATTTATAATCAACCGTGCCATATTACGTTTATATCCTCGAATGCTCAAACAAATCATTATATACCGGCATAACCAATGATCTCGAGCGCCGTTTTAGCGAGCATTTTTCCGGCAAAGGCTGCCGCTATACGAAAGCCAACCCGCCCAAAAAAGCCAGATATGTTGAAAAATATCCCACTAGGAGCGCGGCGTTAAAACGCGAAGCTCAAATCAAAAGCTGGCCGAGGACAAAAAAGATCGCTCTGATAAAAGGATGATAGGGGCATTCTGAAAGCCAAATTTAAAATTTACAAAGCTTCCAATAATTCATGGATCGGATAGAAACTTTCATATTTATCTCCATTTAGTAAAACTTGAGGGCCCTGGCAGATCCCGATCAAATTGCCGTGAATATCAAATAGCCCGCCGCCGCTATTCCCGCTCATCGCCGCGCCGGTAAAAAGGATCAATTTTGAATTAGAATTTTGGCCGACGGCTGGCTTTTCAAAGGGTTGTTGCCAAAAAAACCTTCCGGCTTCAGCCAATTGACCCCTTTGTGTTGCAAAGCCGTAACTTAATAATGGGATCCCATCTTGATCCCATATCCCTCTGAGTTTTCCCGGATAACCGACTAAAAAAGCGGGAAGCTCATTAAGACCGGGAGCAATGGTGTCAACCCCGGCGACTTCTGCCCCGTCATATCTAAAAACAGCGATATCATATCCCTCATATTTTGTTCCTTTTGCTCTATCGCTTTCAAAAACCAGTTCCGTCTTCGATAAAGGCATAACCGTCCTTTTTCCATATCTTTGATAGACGGCCGCTAAATTGTTCCGGCTGGCGACAACGTGATCGGCTGTTACGATAAATCTTCTGCCTCTATGATTTACAACTACCGCCGTCCCATCCCCGACAGCGGCGCGGTTTGAAGGCACTAATAATGTTGAAGCCACCGGCCTTAATAATGAAGGTATATCCAAACAGGCTGGGGTTAAATAATTCCCGATCAATCGGGAGGGATCGGCCGAAGTTGAAATCGATGGCAATCGATCCCGCTTAATTTTTTTCGCAATAGTTGAAACGGCATGATGGCTTCGTCTGGCCGTGCCAATACAAAATACTTTTAAAACTAAATCCATACGAATTATAATCGTTGAGTTCTCAAATAAATTTCAAATATATGGCAAAATTGTTTTGGTTTTTATGTTGCAAAAGTTGAAGCTTAAGTATATAATCGGCACGAGGTAAATTTAATGGGGTTTTTAAAAAGAACAAATATATTTATTTTCTTATCGATCGTCCTGGCCGCGTTGTTTATCGGCGGCTGTGTTTATAACGTTTCTTATCTCGTAAAAAACGCCAAAATGAGCGATGTCGGGACCGTCCTCAAGGATTATGTCGGCTTGAGCGGCTATAACATGACGTACGCGGATGATCTGACCGGAGCTTACCGGGTCGTAGTTAACAGTACGATTGTATCGGCCGGCTCGCCGGAAAAACCCATGCGTCATGTCGAGCGACAGGTTGCCTCTCTGGCTATCCAGATGTCACAGGCGGGTGGTGACGTGTCAATCAATGCCCAATCAACGGGGGAGATCGATGCCAGCGAACAGTTCAGGGCTTTCATCGCGTTTCTCCAGGGCAAAGGTTATACCATTCAGGAAATAAAGCAGGGATCTTAGTTTTTTTTCGTTGCTTACCTAGACATTAATCCCCAAAAATTGTCTGATAACCAGACCGATCAGAAAACTTAAAAAAGCCACACCCAGGCTGATCGCCAGCATTTCAGTAAACCGCCGCCTGAAAGGAACTTCTTTGACGACCGAATAATAGTAATTAAAAAGGTAGATCAGGATGACGACGGCCAAAAGCGTCAGGGACATGGCCAGGAACGGATTGCCTAAAAGTAAAAAGGGCAGGACCAGGAAAACAACCACCACAATATAAGTTATACCGGTATAGATCGCCGCCTTGATCGGGCTGATCGTTTCGATGCCGACCTTGGTGGACAGATATTGTGAGGCGGCCATCGAGAGCGCCGCGGCCACGCCGGTGACCAAGCCGGCCACGCCCACCAGTTTTTCGTTTTGCAGGGCAAAAGTCAGCCCGGCCAGCGTGCCGGTCAGCTCGACCAGCGCGTCGTTCATCCCCAGAACTACTGCGCCCATATATTTCAGCTTTTCTTCATCGATCAGTTTGACCAGTTCGTTCTCGTGGCCGTTCTCGTCATTGATTATTTTTTCGATCTCGGGCACAACGCCGATCAGCTTTTTATAAGCCGCCTGCGCGCCTTTCTCGCCGTTTTCCATCAGTTTGACGCTGAACGTTATGCCGAAGATTTTAGCTAAAAACAAATACCACCAGATTTTGAACCTGTTGGGGGCTATTTCTTTTCCGGTATAGCTTTTGTAAACGCTATAATGGCGCAGTTCGTCCGCCGAAATTTTGTTGACGATGAGGCGGTTTTGTTCTGTCTTTTCCAGTTCGGCCAACCGCTGATAGATGATGTGTTCGCTGATCTCGTTTTTCTGGAAGATCTCTAATTTTGCTATATCTTTAGGGCTTAGATCGGTTTTTGACATGATCGCCTCCCGAGCCGCAATTATACTATGGATTTTGCCGAACTTAACAGATCTGATTTTTCTTTAGCCCTAATTTTGCTGTATAATGACATCGCATAATTAAACTCATGGAAGCCATTAGTCTGACCACACTGAATAATTTCGAACTGACGAGGTTTTTTTTCGCCATCGTCCTGCTGCTCATTTCGGCCCACAGCTTCGGTTATCTGTTTCAGCGGTTTAAACTGCCCCGGGTGGTCGGTGAAATTGTCGGGGGGCTGGTCTTAAGCCCGACCTTGCTCGGTTTTTTCTCGCCCCGCGCGTTCAACTGGGCCTTTAACGCGTTCGAGTCCGAGGGAAAACTGATCTCCGCTGTTTACTGGCTGGGGCTGGTATTATTAATGTT